>JASJEI010000504.1 GCA_030064795.1 Pleurocapsa sp. MO_226.B13
TATTCAACCCAAATTAGTAACATAAAAACTTATCTTTTAAACAAGCTGATTCTTGTAAATTTTTTCGCTTATTTTTTCAGCAAACCCTAGTTAGTGGTCAGTAGTACAACTGACAACTGACAACTGACAACTGACAACTGACATGAAATCCCACCTCATTTATGGGTGGGATGAGCTTAACTTATTTCTCCCTGCTTCCTGTGTGTAGCAAAATTTAAAGCATTCAAAATAACCTTTTATTCAGCATTTTTATACCCAGATAATAAAACCAGAGCCTACACTCTATTCTCTCAATGTAAGCTCTGGAAATGTTCGAGAAGTATCTGTAATTTATGTTAGGTCTAAGAGGTAGTAATAACATCAGTCATTTGACTGAACCGATCGAGATAGGCAGGATTTAAACTCCGCAATATGACTTAGATTAAACGATCTAAGATCTATTGTTGGCTAATATTGACGATCGCGCTTGGCCAATTCTCAAAATTAATGCTACAGATCTTTGGTTGAGGAAAAAGACTGATGCCCAAGGTTTATCTTTGCTTGTGTTTGTCTTGCACTTTTTGCTTCAATAAAAATTTCTGGGCAAATACGAGTTGATTTATAATTGAGCGAAAATGAAAAAGCTGTCTAAATATCTCAAAATTATATAAGTAAGTAACTAAAAAAATATTTTATCTATGTTTGACGCTTTAGCAGAAAGATTAGATGATGCGTGGAAGAAACTGCGCGGTCAAGACAAAATATCCAAAGCTAATATTCAAGATACCCTCAAGGAAGTACGTCGCGCTCTCTTATCGGCAGATGTAAACCTTCAGGTAGTCAAAGCCTTTATCGCCGATGTCGAGGAAAAAGCATTAGGAGAAGGAGTAATTTCTGGGGTAAACCCAGGACAACAGTTTATTAAGATTGTCTACGACGAACTGGTCAAGGTGATGGGGGAAAGCAATGTCCCTCTAGCCCATGCAGAGCAACCTCCTACGGTAATTTTGATGGCAGGTTTGCAGGGTACTGGTAAAACCACCGCTACCGCTAAGTTAGCCTTGTATTTACGCAAGCAGCAGCGTTCCTGTTTGATGGTGGGGACAGATGTTTATCGTCCTGCTGCGATCGATCAATTGCTTACTTTGGGAGAACAAATTGATGTTCCCGTGTTTGAGATGGGGACGGATGCCGACCCTGTAGAAATTGCTAAACAGGGGGTAGCTAAAGCTAAAGAGCTTGGAGTAGATACCGTCATTGTCGATACCGCAGGGCGACTGCAAATCGACGATGAGATGATGGGAGAATTATCCCGCATCAAAGATGCGATCGATCCCGACGATACTCTGTTGGTGGTCGATGCTATGACTGGTCAGGAAGCAGCAACCCTGACCTATACTTTTCACGAGCAAATCGGCATTACAGGAGCAATTCTGACTAAGCTAGATGGCGATAGTCGTGGTGGTGCAGCCCTATCGGTGAGACAGATTTCAGGACAACCGATTAAGTTTGTCGGGGTCGGGGAAAAAGTTGAAGCCCTAGAACCTTTTTATCCAGACCGTCTGGCATCTCGTATTTTAAATATGGGTGATGTTCTCACCTTGGTCGAAAAAGCTCAGGAAGAACTAGATCTGGCTGATGTTGAAAAGATGCAGTCTAAGATCATGGAGGCAAAGTTTGATTTTAATGACTTTATCAAACAAATGCGTCTTCTCAAAAACATGGGTTCTTTGGGGGGAGTGCTCAAGCTAATTCCTGGAATGGGTAAAATTAGCGGTGCAGATCTGGCTAAGGGAGAAACTCAGCTAAAACGTACCGAGTCGATGATTAACTCCATGACCAAGGCAGAAAAAGCCAATCCCGATTTATTAGCTCAGTCTCCGAGTCGTCGTCGTCGGGTTGCCAAAGGTTCTGGTTTTGAGGAAAAAGACGTATCCAAACTAGTCAAAGACTTTAGCAAAATGCGTTCTATGATGCAGAATATGGGTCGCGGGATGCCTGGGATGGGAATGCCTGGCATGGGGATGCCTGGCATGGGTGGCGCAATGCCTGGGATGGGAATGCCTGGCATGGGTGGCTACCAAAATCAAGGCAAAAGAAAAAAGAAAAAAAAGAAGAAAAAAGGCTTTGGTACGTTATAAGATGATAGTTTGTCTAAACTAATTTTTAGACGAACATTACCACACCACGCCCGTCATAAATGTCTGGAGAAACCTCGTGCATAGGGCGACGACGGGCAGCTGGAACATCAAGCTTCCGTAACGCCTCAGGCAAAGCGGACTTGTTTACCCTTGAATGAGGGTAAAACGACGAGGTTGGCGTTAGTCTCGTAAAACTAGATATATAGATTACAATCGTAAAGGACAAAATTAGAATAACAGATGATTAAATTACGTTTAAAACGCTTCGGCAAAAAAAGAGAAGTTAGCTATCGGATCGTAGCTATCGAAAGCAAAGCTCGCAGAGACGGTCGTCCCATCGAAGAATTAGGTTTTTATAACCCTAGAACAGATGAGACTAGACTTAACGTTCCTGCTATTGTTAAAAGACTAAAACAAGGCGCGCAGCCTAGCCAAACTGTAAGAAATATTCTTAACAAAGCTCAAGTTTTTGAACAAGTTCATGCCAAATAAGACCGAAGGTAGGAAAGGTCAGTTAGCGACCAAGCCTAATTATGAAGGGCTAGTGCGCTTTCTGATCGAACCTTTTTTAGACGACCCTCAATCGCTATGTGTAAATTCTGAAGTTAATCAGAACAAAAACAAGATTTGGCTCAGGGTTGCTTTTGACAAAAGCGATCGCGGTAAAGTTTTCGGTCGTGGTGGTCGCAATATTCAAGCCATCCGCACCGCAATTCAAACCGCAGCCATGGCTCACAATGAATCGGTTTTTTTGGATATCTACAGCGAGGAAACTTCTAAATCCGATAATGGCGATCGCCGTAGTAGATCTCCAGGTAATTCTCGTCGCAAGAAAAGCCCCGCCAAGCCCGCACCGAAGATTTCCAAGAAGTAGTAATTTGTTGTGAGTTGCAAATGAATCTTCACTCAGTAGCTATAGTATCTATTAGCTGTTAGCCCTTCGGGTGCGGTCGCTTACATGGTTAATTAAGCCTTTGTCTTGCGCGTCCGTCACAAGCATTTGAGTGTAGGGGATGCGCCACCAGCTCTGCGCATATCCAACCGCGCTGTTGAGGAAACCTCACGAGGGCGATTCTTCAAGGCGAAACGGCTCTCAGGATTTTGAAATAAAACGGTCTTTAAAGGGCGGAACTGAATTCCGCCCACAGACCTCTTCAAAACACGAGCCTCGTAAATTCGCGCCCATCTCGCCCTCAAATGTCCCTCAAATGTCGCGGAATTGCCCTGACTTTTAGCTCTTAGCTATCTTCGATTGTGATGTTTGTAAATCGCTCGTCATCTGGAGTAATACAGATTACTAAATTCACAGAAGTATAGTCATTCCAATTAATTTCCTCATGGTAGCTTTGTATCAATAAATAGCTTGAATATTACTTGCTACTTGCTACTTTTTTACAAAACCGACTGGTTACTATTTAGAATGACTATATTCACTGATTGAGCCGTTGCTTACTAAATTGAATTGCTAATTCAATTGCAGATTTCATACTGCTGGCACTAGCAATTCCTTTTCCAGCAATGTCAAATGCCGTGCCATGGTCTGGAGAAGTGCGAATAAATGGCAGTCCAATAGTAGTATTAATAGCTCGATCGAATGCGATTAACTTAACGGGAATCAATCCTTGGTCGTGGTACAAAGCTAAATAAGCATCGGCAGTTTTGAGTTCGGCTTCAAAGTTACCATACCAAGCTTGACCGGGCTTGACCCACATCGTATCGGGAGGAATTAGCCCAGTCAATTCTGCTTGAGGATAACGTTTCTGTGCTTGTTTAAGCCAGTCCAAAAGCCAATCTTGTTCCTCTGTACCGAGTTGTCCAGCTTCGCCACTATGGGGATTTAAACCCGCGATCGCAATTTTAGGCTGCTCGAGCGCAAAATCTTGCTGGAGACATTCAATCAATAAATCTAGCTTCCAAGACATTAATTCTGGTGTTAAAGTCAGAGCGACATCAGCTAGGGGAATATGGGTGGTAGCCAGGAGACAGCGCAACATCCAGCCTGTATGGGGCGAGCGTCCGATGAACATCATGCCAAACTTGTCTACACCTGCGCTTCGCGCTAGTACCTCGGTTTGCCCAGGATATTCGTGTCCTGCTGCTTTCCAGAGAGATTTGGCTATAGGTGCGGTGACAATACCCTGAAATTCACCTTGAAGCGTCAGGGCGATCGCTTTTTCCAAGCAATCAAAACTAAAGCCACCACTAACGGCATCACCTTGTCCGAGAGTTATCTTGCTTTCTAGAGGAATGTCTAAAACCGTTAGATTTTGAGGATTTACTAAATCCTGTTCGGTTAACGAACTTTGTTGTAACAAATGTTCGTAGGTAAATTGCAGCAGCAAGCGATTACCAATTACTACAAGTTTACAGCGATCGCTCAAAGATGGCTCGGTCAAAGCTTTGAGAATAATCTCTGGGCCAATTCCTGTAGGATCGCCCATTGTGATAGCTAGAGAAGGAAGATTAGACATTAAAAACAGGGTTAAAAAATTTGTTTGTAAACGATCTAACTCAATGATTTAAAATACTCACTATTGATTATAGATAAGGCTGAGAATACCCTTAGCTCTCATCTACTTAAAAAAATATCTGGCAAATAACAGGAGAAATAAACATGAGTGCAGAAAGTATGCTATTTAATGGAGCAATTTTATGTATTACTTTAATTTTAGGTGGGCTTAGTTTAGGCTTTTTGATCCTAAAACTCCAAGGTGGAGAGACAGAATAATTAATTATTAGCGCGATCGCGCTTAGTGGCGATCGCTTTATTTTTGCAGCTTAAATTTTGACTTCTGTACAGCAGCACTAGTATCTTAAATATAATAAGAATATAAAATACGGTATTTAATGTCATCTCCAGTTCCTTCCATTGAATTTTTTCAAGGTGTTGCCGAAGAATTAAGCGGTGTCAGTTTACGACGTAATAAGAGGACAGGCGTTCGCAATGTCTTGATGATTTTTGAATCTTTAAATGCTTTAGAAAAATTTAACAGCTTTACTAAAGGTTCTGCTCAAAATTTAAGCTTGATTGATTCAGAGGGAGAAATCTTAGTTAGTCCCAACTCTTTAAAGATGATCTTTGGTGGTGATGAAGGAGACGAACTAAAAAGAGTCGAATGTACCTTTGAGATTGAATCAGATAGCCACTGGGAAAGATTTACCCGTTTTATGGATCGCTACGCAGAAGCTAACGGGATGGAATTTGGCACAAGGTGAGTCGCAGTGGGCAACTCCAAGACTTAGGATTGTAGGAAGCCAGAAACAGACCTGGTTCAAAGCTATTTAACGTCTATTATTTAAACTGAGCATAAACTTTATGCAATTTAACTTCTCTTAAATAAAGAATAATTTATGAAAATAGCAATTACAGGCGCGACAGGATTGGTTGGTAGTCGTTTGGTGGCAAAACTAACCCAAGCAGGACATCAAATTTTAGTTCTTACCCGCAACCCCAACAAAGCACAAAAAGTTTTCCCAGCTTCAGCTTTTTCCAACCTAGAAATAGTCCAATATACTCCCCAAGAGTCGGGGGAATGGCAAAAAAGCATCTCTGGTTGTGATGCGGTAGTTAACCTTGCAGGCGAACCGATTGCCGAACGTTGGAATGCTCAACAAAAAAAAGCGATCATGGAAAGCCGTCAACTAGGGACGAGAAAGCTAGTAGAAGCGATCGCCATTGCCGAATCAAAACCGCAAGTATTAGTTAGCGGCTCGGCAGTAGGCTATTATGGCACTAGCGAAACTGCGACTTTTGAAGAAACTAGTCCTCCAGGTAATGATTTTCTGGCTCAAGTTTGCCAAAATTGGGAAACAGAAGCGCGAAAAGTTACTGAATTAGGGGTGCGTTTGGTTATTCTCCGTATTGGTATTGTCTTGGCTAACGGCGGTGCTTTAGGTAAAATGATTGGCCCATTTAAAATGTTTGCTGGTGGCCCAATTGGTAGCGGAAAACAGTGGTTTTCTTGGATACACCGCGACGATCTCGTCAGTTTGATCGAACGAGCAATTCAAGACTCTAATATGTCTGGGGTATATAATGCTACCGCTCCCCATCCCGTGAGGATGAATCAACTCTGTCAGACTTTGGGAGAGGTAATGAATCGGCCTTCTTGGCTACCCGTTCCCGATTTTGTCTTAGAAATTTTGTTAGGCGATGGTGCAATCGTCGTTTTGGAAGGACAGCAGGTGTTACCCAAAAAAACCCAAGCTACGGGCTTTGATTATCAGTATGCCGAACTTAAGCCAGCATTAGCTGAGATCGTGAATTAGATGAATTAGAAACATTCTGTTGAAAGGCATTCACCTATAGAGCGATCGCTTTAGTCCTCCTAAATCGTAGCCAAATTCACCAACGCCCACCTGATACTAAGATCGATGAAATAAACACTGATAAATTTTGGATTGGCTGGGGAATCATAAGAATGTGTTGAGCAAAAAAATAGTATCAATGATTTCTCGTTTCAATTGGTTTGTAGGAACTTTATTTCTCATGGCTGCTTTTGGTGCGTTGATGAATCCGCCTCCTTATATTGCGATCGCCAGTTTATTTTTCTTAATCGGTTTGATGTTATTGCCCTCAACCGATAAATTGACTCAAAAATATTTTCGGTGGCAGATTAAAGGAGGAATTAAAGGCACAATAATCTTAATTAGTTTGATTATCATCTGCTCGATCGTCCCCCAGGTAAATCCTAATCCTCCTCAATTTTCGATTCGCTCGCTAGAGGAGAAAAAATCTTTGTAGTATCTACAAAAAGTTTCAGTCAACAGGGCATCAGAAGCGTAAAGAAGTAGAGAAGCTAATTGTAAAAGTACTACCTTCATTAAGTTGCGATCGCACCGAAATATTGCCTCCCATTCCTTCGACCAAAGTTTTGACAATCGATAGTCCCAATCCCGTACCCCCTCCGCGGTTACGAGATTCATCGACACGGAAAAAACGTTCAAAAATACGGTTTTGTTGCTGTAAAGGAATCCCGACACCGCGATCGCAAACTTGAATCTTTGCCCGATCGTTTTGCTCCGATAATTTTAAAGTTACGGGGGTTTGAGGCGCGGAATATTTGACGGCATTATCGATTAAATTTAATAAAACTTGCTTGAGGCGATGGTTGTCCGCTTTGATGGCGACTGGCTTAGGTTCCGCTTCTAGAGTAATAATTCGCTCGCTGTATTGCTCCGCCATCCCAATTACTTCCTGGAGCAAATCGTTGAGAATAATAGTTTCTAGTTGAAACTGCAACCTGCCACTGTCCAATCGTGCCAGATCCAACAAATCTTGTAACAGTTGAACGGTGCGATTAGCTTCTGAGGCAGCAGTCATCAAGGCTTCGGTTTGAATTTCTGTCAGGTTATCACTCCGTCTTAAGATACTTTGAATGTAACCAGAAATAATTGTTAAGGGAGTGCGCAATTCATGGGAAACATTACTTAATAATTCCCGCTGGTGTTCCCAGGCTTCTGCCAGTCGAACCAACATTTTATCGAAAGTTTCCGCCAATTCTTTAACTTCGCTAGGAGCTTGTTCTAAGTGAATATGTGCTTGGTCTAATTTATCGGCGGAAATAGTTGCCGTTAGCTGTCCGATTTTTTTAAGGGGTCGCATTGAACGGTCGATATAAACTGCAATTACTGTAGTCATTATGGCGATCGCAATTACCGTAGCTAGAGTCAAACCACGAATCAAATTTAAGAACATGATTTGGTCTTTAGTAATGTTGTGTGCCAAATAGAGCATTCCTAGATCGGTATTATTGACTCGTAGTGGTGTAGCACACATCAACCAATAGCTACCATTTAAATCTTTTACTTGAGGAATCAGAGGCACATTATCGACAGCCAAAAGAACATCGCCTATTTCGGCTTTATTTAAAGTCTGAGATTTGGCAATAACTTCACCTTCGGAGTTTTTAATCCAGATCGGCTTATTGGAAGTCGATAAACTGGCGATCGCTCGCTGCGCTCCTTCTCGAACCGAAACCATTTCACTATATACTTCTACATCCATAGGAAAACGGGCTGCAACGTCTTTCATATTTTCCTTGTGGGTAGAGACTAAAATCTGTTGCATTCTTATACTCGTCCACATCGCCAGACTACCCAAACCAATTGCTGCTACGCAGCCAATGCCGACGGTTAATCTTACTTTGAGTGAAGCGGTATCTATGATTTTTCGCACTTGTTTAGGTTTTATCAATAGATCTACAATGTTTTATCAATAGCTAAAGGTTTGAGCAGGCGAGCGAATTCTATTAGCCGGCTGAAGTTTTACTGTTTTGTTTGGTTAGAGTATTATCTAGCATTCTTAAAAAGAAATGAAAATTTTCTGATAAATTGATAAATTAAGGATGCCAATAAAATTAATTATCAAATTATCAAAAGTCTAGAGAATAGTTTCTGGCGATCGACCTTAATTGTTTAGCTGGGATTGAAATTGAATCAAACAGTAATAAATTTTGCACTTAAGATAATAGCGATTATCGTCTCTGGCTAGACATCTGTTTTGCTTGTCGATTATTAGAGTTTTAAGCTAGAAAAATAATCTTTGCTACTTTGGTTTCTTGACTTTTATTCTTAATTTATTTATTGAGCTAATTTAAGATTACTATTGATTAAAAATTAAGTATTTATTAATCGTGTCCTCAGAAAATTTAGCTATTAAAACAAAACAGAGTGAAAAAAACTTGCCTTTAAAGAAAAAAGTAGCTTTTTATCTTGAAGATATTGAAAGTACTCTTGGTCTAGGGTGCAATCTGGGCATTTTGGGCTTAATCTTACTATCATCGGCTATTTTTGTCCTTCAAACTTATTCCATTAGCAAGCAATTTCAGTCAATATTGGGTACGATAGATCTAGTAATTTTAATTATTTTTACTTTAGAATATATCTTGCGTCTTTGGTCGGCAGAAAATCCGAGAAAATTCTTCTTTAGTTTGTTTGGATTTCTAGACTTAATGGCAATTTTGCCTTTGCTTCTAGGTTGGATAGATATTCGCTTTCTGCGGGTGTTTCGCTGGTTTAGAATTTTGCGAATTGTCAGATTTTGGAAAATAGAAAAACGTTTGTTGGGTATTCAATCAGAAGACAGTATAGTTTTTGTCCGCATATTTTTGACCTTATTTACCCTAATTTTTGTCTATGCGGGGTTGATTTATCAGGTAGAACATCAAGTAAATGGCGATCGCCTAGAAAACTTTTTTGATGCTTTTTACTTCGTCGTCGTTACCATGACTACAGTAGGTTATGGAGATGTTACACCCCTGTCTCAGCCAGGACGAGTGATGACCGTATTAATGATTTTTACAGGAGTATTATTTATTCCTTGGCAATTGAGCGAATTAATCGGACAGGTGGTCAAAACATCTAGTTTGGTAGAGCAAAAATGTTCTAACTGCGGTTTATCTCGTCACGATCCCGACGCGCTCTATTGTAAAATGTGTGGCACCAAGTTAGAAACTCAGCACCAGGAATAATTTTTATTTAACCCTTAGCTTCAGCCCTTTCAAGGTCAGTAGAATAAAATCTGAAATACCCTTCATCTGAGGCTTCGCTGATTGCCTCAAACCAAAAGTGCTTTCCTTGGGTTTGGGGATTTTTTAACAAAAAAACCGTGAGTC
>JASJEI010000001.1 GCA_030064795.1 Pleurocapsa sp. MO_226.B13
TTGGGGTTATGTCGATACTCGTCAACGCGAAAACGAGAACCTAAAAGTTTCTTATTAATAGCCTCGATGACTCGTTCGTAGTTGATTTGATGTGCTTGTCCTAATTGATTCAAGCGATCGAAACTAGCGGATAGTTCTTGTTTGGCGATAAATTCCCACCCAGAAAGACTATTGTTTATATAGTGTTCAAAAGCCTGTTTAAAAGCTGTTTGAAACTCGGTTCGTTTATTTTTATCGAAAAAATCAGTAAAATTTAGTTCTGGTTGAGACTCTAAAAAATCCGCTGCAAAAGTTTGTTCTAAGTTAAAAATATAATCGGCAAAATAATCGGCGATCGCCTGACATTGTTAGTAATGCTGTACAGGGATTTACATCACTAGGCAAGAGTTTTTCTCCTAAAAGAGCATTGATAAAAGTACTCTTACCCCGCTTCATATCTCCCAATACCAATAGCCTAAATCGGTTTTTATCGGATTGTTGCTAGTAATTTGGAATTGCTCTATCTCTCCCTCTAATGACAGTCTTCCTGAAGATTTTTCGCCCTGTATTTCCGCCTCCGCCAAAATTGCCGTCATCTCTTCTAAATAGTTAGCAATCTGATGACGTATTAAAGATACTCGTTCTAAATTGTCGTTGAAAAATTGACTTTTACTCATTATTAATTACCGATCGCTGATGACTAATTACTATTTACAGATTACTGAAAACTCAATCATCTTTAAGAAATATTTGATAACCAATAGCAGCAACAATACCAGCCATAATTAGATAAGTAACCCACATTCCCACAAAAAAACCAATTTTAATAATCGCAATACCCGCAATGACAAAACCCGTAAACTTGGCAAATTTGACCAGTTTTTTGCTCAACTTTTGAAGAGAATTTTCAGGAGGATTGTGTTTTTTAGTTTCGTATAAAGGAGGATCTATATCTACCTCATGAGTCTTCTGTTCTTGATAGATTTCTGCTTCTAATTCTCGCAGTCTTAACTCTCTCTCTTTTGCCTCTAATTCTGCTTTGCGGAGTTTAAATTCTCTTTCTTTATCTTCTGGAGTAGTCATAAGCCTATGGTTGATTGTTATTCGTTAACTATTATTTATTTATCAGCACTAAAAGTCTGCGATCGCTAAACTTAATCTTAAAATTCCCTATTAATGTCAAAGAATAATCATCTTCCAACTAAAAAGCGATTGCTTTACAAAGCGATCGCCAATCTTTTTAAATAGTTATTGTTAACGAAAATATAATCAATCCGAGCCCGATTAACCCAGGCTAAAAGGAAGAATCTGGTAAATAATTGAGTTGATAATGCTGAGGGCAAAGGCACCAATTAAAGCACTCCAAATCCCCCAACGCAGTCTAAAACCACTAACCAATAAAGCTGCAAGTCCAAAGATAAATCCATTGATAACTAAGGAGAACAAACCAAAAGTTAAAAAAGTAATCGGTAAAGCTAGAAAAGAGAGTATGGGGTGCAGGATAGCATTGAGTATACCAAAAACTATGGCAGCAACAAAGCCTTTTTTGACCGTATCAACTTCTACTCCTGTAGGAAGTTTGGAAATAATCAATAAGCTAATAGTCGTAACTATCAGAGAAATAAGAATTGCTAAAATGTTACTCATATCATTGAATCCTAAATCGTAATTACCTGTAAATTACAGCAAGACAACTGTACTATTCTATTTTTACAATACATTCTTTATCTTGTGCGTAAAATATTGTATTTTTCGCTACATAACTTTTAACATAATCAAGCTAAACCCATTCGTTTAAAGATTAATAAATTTCTAACTTCAAGGTGGACAAAAACCAAGTTGCGATCGCTCAATAGTTGACAGCTATTCAAATTTGCCCACCCAAAAGAGCGTGGCAAGCTTAATTTGAGGCATTAGAAAAGTCCACAGATGAACGCGCACCGCAAACACAGATAGGTATTTTTCTATTGCACTATTTTAAGGTGTCAGTCCACTACCTATGTGCAGGCGTAGCACGATCGTTTCTTCCTAACTTCTAGTAAGCCACTGCTTTTCCTGCTGGCTTGCGGATGTCGTTGACTCCCAATCTAACACCTGTTTGGGGATCTATTGAGATTGATTCGGCTGCACCCCATTTGATAAATGGTATTACTTTGTATCCCCTTAGTTGTAAACCTCTTAGGGTTTCTGGTGTCATTGCTTGAGGTTCGGCGACAACTCGATTGGGAAAACCCTGGTAATGCAGACGGGGAGTATTAACTGCTTCTACTAGATTCAGATCGTAGTCGATCGCATTAGTGATTACCTGCAACACTGTAGTCGGGATAGTCGAACCTCCAGGGCTTCCCGTAACTAGGTAAACTCGATCGTCTTTGCTGACAATAGTCGGCGACATAGAACTGAGGGGACGTTTTCCTGGTTCAATTAAGTTAGCTTTTCCTTGACGCAAACCAAACTGGTTGGCTTCTCCTAACTTGCTAGTAAAGTCATCCATCTCATTGTTGAGCAAAAATCCCGTTCCTGGGGCGATAACTCCCGCGCCAAAATAAGAATTAATCGTATAAGTCACCGCTACCGCATTACCTTCTTTATCGACTACCGAATAGTGAGTGGTGTTTGTTCCTTCAGGTTGAACGTCTGTAGTGTAGACTGATTCAGGGGGAATAGCCTCAAAAGCAATTTTTTCCCTTAAAGACTCAGCATATTCTGGGGAGAGTAACTTATCCACTGGATTATCTACAAAATCAGGATCGCCCAAATAACGATTGCGATCGCCAAAAGCCAGTAACATAGCAGAAAACATACTGTGCAAACTTTGAGGAGTACGCCAACCTAATTCCTGGAGATCGTAGCCAGATAAAATATTCAGCATCTGACAGACGGTAGTACCACCACCAGGAGGAGGCGAGGAAGTTACCTTGTATCCCCGATAGTTACAGCTAATTGGTTCGTACTCGCTGACTTGATAATTAGCAAAATCCTCTAAACTGAGGATGCCATTGTTAGCTTCGCTTGCAGCAACAACCTTCTCGGCTATTTCTCCTTCGTAAAAAGCCTCTGTACCCTTTTCCGCAATTAAACTTAAGGTATTGGCTAAATCTGACTGAATTAAAATATCCCCTGGTTGATAGACATCTTTATCGTCTTCTAAAAAGATTTCCGCTACATTAGGTGCTTCTAAATTCTCTTTACCCCTACTAAAGATATCTACATCCCCCTGTTGCAAAGCAAAACCCTTGTCAGCCAACTCGATCGCAGGATTAATTACCCGTTCTAATTCCATCGTGCCGTATTTATCGAGAGCATAATTCAAGCCTTTAACCGTACCTGGAACGCCCACAGCCAAATAACCATCAGTACTCAAGCCCTCGACTATATTGCCTTCTTCGTCTAAATACATATCTGCACTGGCTTGTTGGGGTGCAGTCTCGCGGAAGTTAATAAAAGTCTCTTCACCATTTGCCAAGTGAACCAACATAAAACCGCCACCACCGAGATTACCGCAGCAAGGATCGCTAACCGCCAAAGCATAGCCTACAGCCACTCCCGCATCGATCGCATTTCCACCGTCTTTTAATACCTGTAAGCCAATTTCCGATGCTTCTTTTTGAGTGGATACTACCACCCCATTGTTGCCAGAAGCCTTGCTGACTACTGTCTGGGCATTGAGCGATCGCCATTCATCAAACTGAGAATAAATTAACCAGGAATTATCGATTAGATAGTTAATAAATACGACTAATAAAACGACACCAGTAGCTACGATCGTGACTTGTTTAACTTTCATTTTATGGCGTTGCACAATGAATAGAGGATGATTGTTTTACCCAATTAATTACTGTATTGTGACAGACTTCTGTCTTGCTGATCGGCAGATGGGCAAATCTAGTCTCTGGGTCAGAGTCAAACAAAGACTAGAACGAGAAGATTACATTTGTGCTGCCATAGATTTATCGGGTATCGGACAAGGAGATAAACAGGAGTGGTACACCTCATTTGCGAATCGACTGGTCAAAAGTTTCGCTCCCGCAGTTAAAAAGAAATGGCGGTTGTGGCGCAAAGATCAAGTTAAGGCTTTTGTCTACTTACAAGCTGGTCAATTTCAATTTAGTGACAAAAAAAAGGATTCTCAAAAATATTACCAGCTTGCTTATGATGCTTTAAAAGAGAGTAATTTTGATCCATATATCAATGTTGGCACGGATGTTCTGAACGAAAGAGATGTAGAGCAGATTCATTATCAATTGATAAAATCACATCACATTGACATCAACTCAGAAAGTAATGAAATTGCTACATCTTTTAGAAAACATCTTTATGACGGACTAAAATTCTTACTTACAAAAGAAAACCAGGACAATTTGCGAGAAGCAGATCGGAAAACGCGAGAAATCATGCTTTATCTCGCTCAAAGATATGAAGAAGGATTTTTCAGTCCAGAATCTCTAGAAAACTTTTCTTGTCCAGCACTGCGACAGCTCGACGCTCTTTGGTACAATTATCCCTTCAAGCACCAACACTTTGGCTTCCGCGTACAAAGAGAAATCTGGCAAGAGGTAGGAAGCCCAGATGAAAACTCACCGATAGAAAATTGGAGAAAGTTCTATATCAAGGTAGAATGGAAAACAGAAGAGTCAGGGATTAAACTGGACGAGGGGTGGGTGGAGAAGGCGAACCTGGGAGGATTCAAAGACTTAGAAAACAGTAAGAGGGGAAACCTTCCACAATGGATGGGGGTAAGTATAGAGAATAGTATAGAGTATTCTTTTCTCAGAGTATTCTTTTCTCGCGCTGCGAACTGTAACCTTTAGAATATAACGACTTCAGTCAAGCTATTAAGCCTTCGTAGGGTGGGCAAAATAAAACCATAAAAAGAAAAACGTTTCAGGAAAATTGATTTGCCCACCAGACTACAGATAAAAAATCTCTATTCCCCCATCCCCTCAGAAATTCCCTGAAAATTGAAACCTTCAATTGTTTTTCCCCTACAAACACAACCCCAATCCTGCTCATATCTTCCCCTCTCTACCCATCGCTGAAAACTGGAATACATCCAGAGATGGGGACAAGAAACCAATCCATGCTTAACAGGATTGTAATGAATGTAATCCAAATGCTGCTGTAAATCCTTTTCATCTCTAATCGTGTGTTCCCAAAAACGTCTTTGCCACACATCACTTTCTCTTTGCTTGCGTCGCGAAGCAGAAACCTCCACTGTGAATTTTTTGTTTCTTTTTAAAGAGCGAGTAAACAAAACCTTCAATCTCGATACTCTCTGAGAATAATTAGAATCATCAGGGGGTAATTGCCAAATAAAATGGAGATGGTCGGGTAAAATTGCAGCAGCCACAATCTCAAAAGGCTTTTCTGCTTTAATTTTAGCCACAGCAATCCGCAAAAGCTTGATATTATCTGGATTGTAAAAGAGAGGACGGCGACAATATGTTACCAAGATGAGAAAAAAAGCACCCCCTTGTACGTAAGAACGTCGGTAATTAGGCATAGGATTAAATTTGGTGGGCATTATGCCCTGAATATTTCCATTTCAAGGGGGACTTTTTGCTCTGCCCACCCTACTACAGGGCTTTTTATTTTAGATCGCGCCTCGTAGGGTGGCCCAAATAAAACCATAACCAGAAAAAACATTTCACATTTTGCCACTTCTAGCCCACCAACCTACAATAGCAGCGATGATAACAAAAGCAATTTGTCTCCAATTTTTCAATTCTCCAAACTTCTCACTGATATCGGGTAACTTACTTTCCACCATGCCAAATCTTTTCTCAACAGAATCGACTTTTGTTTCTACAGCAACTAATCTTTTATCAATTGATTCTACTTTGTTTGAAAGGTTTTTCAGGTCATCTCTGACATGATCAATTTTTTTATCTAACTGGCTAATTTCTCCTTTCAATTCATTGAAACCATTTTTAATAAGTTCTTGAATATCTGTATTAGAGAGAGCAGTCATTGTTATAATTCCAGTAAGTATTTAATTAATCAAGGAAGCCTTGTGTATTGTAATCAAGAGGCTTCCTTTTTATTTTAGGACTTAGAAGCAGGAAATCGAACCAAGAAATAAGGCATGCAATTTTAAACTGGTGCAAACTTATTACGGAACATCCAGAAAACCAGATTGACGCTCTGCCTAAAAATAAAATATTTTCTCAAAACTGGCGATCGCCATTACCAAATTTAGCCAAAAAAAACGCCCCCATTGCTGGAGAGCATTAAAAGTATCGAGGAACAAGAAGAGATACTTCCACAACTGGGTTAACTATCATTCAATCATCATAATTAAATTTCAAGCCTACTAATTCATCACTAAACTCTGGTCGAGAACAAAACACTATTTTTTCGGATGAATTTTCATTGATGAGACAATTAACTTCTCGTTTAAAGGCTTCAAGATTGCTGATGTATCTTTGTGGATCGATACGTAGTTCTCGTTTAAACTGATTCCAAGGAACATCGACAATTTTATCGCCACAAACCATTTCTACTTCACCGCCTTCAATATCGACATCACCAAATTCAACCTCAAACTCGCCAGCTTCAATTTCTACAAACTTGCATCGTTCCATTTTTGCTTGTCCACCACAACCAGCTAGTAAATTGGAAACCAAAATAGTTACTCCTGCAATGGCTATGGATTTTAATATTTTCATTGCTCGACGGTAAATTTTTCCTAAATCCTCTACCTATTTATTTTAGCGATCGCTCGACACGATAAACTAACTCTAGTAGAGGGCGATCGCCACTTGACAACATAATAAAGAAAAATTATCTTTTCCTCTCGAACAAGTTTTCCAAACTCTTTTGAAGATGTTTGTGAGGATAGATATCTGCTTTTTTACTCCAAATATAATTTTTAGCTTCCCGATAACTCCATTGAGGATGTTTATAAAAACAATAAGCTAAGCCGATAGAACCGCTTCTACCAATTCCCGCCCGACAGTTGATTAAAATTTTATTTTTACCTTGTTGAAGTTGCTGTTCGATCCAGGCGATCGCTTCTCTAATTACTTCATCGGCTATGGGATGTCGCGCTCCATCTTTTAGTTTGAGATGCTTGTAAGCAATGCCAGTATTAGGGGGAAAATCTAAAAGAAATTCTTCGGCTAAGTTGAGTACGGCATTAAACCCCAGTTTGTCCGCATTAGAAGCTGCAATAAAATTACCGACATATATAGAGGGCATGACTTCAGCATAGCTCGCTCCCTGAGTCCAAATCATTTCGGGTGAAGGTGCAGCAATACTAAGATAGCCGTTCTCACCATATTCTCCCGCCCACTGCCACCATTGGGGTTGTCTTTTTACCCCTACTCGGTAAGTAAATTGATAGTCGCCTTGACTGGTAGGAGTAAAAGAACCTTGAAAAATATAGGTATTCTCTGATTCTGAAGTTTGATAGGGTAGTTCTATCGCCTGCCAATTACCCTCGCTATTAAATCTGTTGAGAGTGTTTGTCCAAAGTTGAACGCAGATCTCATCGGGAGAATATTTACTGGTCAATTTAACCGACGCTCCAAAAGTTTCTAGCATATAAAGCGTCACGATCGACTTGAGGGGAGGATGAATCTCTTTAAACTGCACGACAATAACCAATAATTACTAACTAATTTAATAATTTTCCAACATCAAGATTATCCCTTGCTTCGGCTGGAATAATAAATAACTCTTTACGTCGATATTTTAGATAGCGAGCGACAAGATTATTGGGAAACATTTCTATAGCATTATTGTAGTTAGTAACTGCGGTATTATAAAAACGTCTGGCAGCAGAAATCTGTTCTTCAATTTCATTTAAAGACGCTATTAAATGATTAAGATGATGATTTGATTTTAATTGAGGATAATTTTCAATCGATGCCAGAATGTTACCCATAGTTCGAGTAATTTGGTTTTCCAGATTCAATCTTTGCTGGGAGCTAATTTCATCTAACATTACACGCGATCGCATTCGAGTAATCTCGGCTAAGGTTTGTTGCTCGAATTCCAGATATTTTTTGACTAGTGCTACTAGATTAAACCGCGTCTACTTTGAAACCCGTAGTTTCTCAGTTAACTGTTTTAAGTAGCAAGTAGCAAGTAGCAAGTAGCAAGTATCAAGTATCAAGTATCAAACATTGATTTGACACTATTTCGTTTTATTAGAGAAAACTCCTGTTTTCAATCTGGATGGGGTTTAGGAATCAAATCCCATATTTTTTTCAATAAGACATCAACACTAGAAAGAGATTTATTAACCCGATGTTTTTTTCACGATCGAGCTATTATAGATTCTCACTCCCACTAAAAAGAGGGTAAAAGCCAAGAGGAGAATTACAATCATTGTAGATAATAAAATATAAACAAAAGCTTGCATCACTAAAAATCTAATTTTCAAGTTTGGTAAAAAAGTAAGAATCAATTTAACTACCATTTGATTCTATCCACACCTATAATTCCCCAAAAACTAGATAAATTAACTTGTATTCATTAGAGAATATCTGAGAAAATAAATAATGACATTCAATAAATCATAATAATGATATCTAAATCCGATAAAATTTTAGTCGCTGGTGCTACAGGGGGAGTAGGACAATTAGTTGTAGCCAAACTACTCGATAGAAATCTTAATGTACGCGGTTTGACCAGAGACAGAACTAAAGCCGAGTCCATGTTTGGCGAGGATATAGAAATAGTTGAAGGGGATATTCGTTATCTCGATACTCTGTTTGATGCTACCAAAGATATAAATTATATTATTTGCTGTACGGGAACAACTGCATTTCCTTCAGCTAGATGGAATTTTACTAGTTTCTTGCAACCTTCCAATAGTCCTCAAGAAGTAGATGGAGAGGGAGTAAAAAATTTAGTATCTGCTGCGCCTCCAAATTTAAAACGCTTCGTGTTTATCTCTTCTTGTGGCGTGTTTCGTAAAGATCGTTTGCCCTACAATCTTCTTAATGCCTTTGGCGTGTTGGATGCTAAATTGAGGGGAGAAACTGCCATAACCGCGTCCAATTTACCCTATACAATTATTCGTCCATCTAGACTAATTGATGGGCCTTATACCTCTTACGATTTAAATACCTTGTTACGAGCTAAAACCGATGGCAAAAAAGCCGTAATTATCGAAATGGGAGATAACCTTAATGGCGAAACAAGCCGTATAGATGTAGCCAATGCCTGTGTAGAATCCTTGTTTTATGACACCACAATTAATAAAGATTTTTCGATCGTCAATTCAGGAACAAGACCAGAAAATATTAATTGGCAAGAGCTTTTTGCGTCACTATAAGCTTAGTTTTTACTTTCGATCCCAATGTTTAAGATCGTTTCAGTTTGTGACTAAGACACATTTTTTCTTTTTGATTATTAGTCATTAGTTGCTCAACTCACGATCTACTTATTACTCCTTACTCCTTACTTCATTTATCTTAACTAAAAAGTAAAACAATAATTAAGATTGCAGCTTAACGAATACCACATCCTTTTTGAGCTATTCTTTGTGACTGAGAATCTGTAGTTAACTGCAAAACTCGGTCAAAAGCTTGTTCGGCTGCGGTAGTTTTTTGAAGTTGACAATAGCTAACTCCTTGATAAAGCAGACTTGCTGCTTGCTGTTCTGGTGTCAAATCATCGCGCTGTAAAATCATCGCGAAAATAGCGATCGCTTCTTGATATTGTCCTGTTTCGTATAAAGCAATTCCTTTTCCCTGTTGAGCGGATAAAAAATTGGGCGAGTGGTTAAGAGATTCTTCAAATGCTAGTAATGATTGGCGATCTCGATTGAGATAAAGTAGATCTTGTCCCTTTTGATGGTAGGCGATCGCTAAGTTACGCTGTTTAACAGAATTACTGGTTCTAGACTGTTTGGATAATTGAATTGCTTGCTGACTGGCGACTATAGCCTCTTGATATTTTTGTAGTTGAGACAAAACTTTAGCTTTATTCAACCAAAAAGTAGCTTCTTGGGGATTAACCTTGGTAGCTCGTTCAAAAGCTTGAAAAGCTTTTGGATAGCGTTCCAAATAATATAATGCTTCTCCTTTGCAGTTCCATCCCATCGCAGCTTGAGGTTCGATCAAGGTGGCTGTAGAACAAGATTGCAACATATCTTGGTATTGATTTAATCCCAAAAAAGCATATCCTCGATTAATCCAGATCGAATGACGTTTGTCAAAATTGGTGGACAACAAGCGATCGTAAGCTTGGATAGCTGAGGTATATTTTTTTTGTGCTAGTAAGAGATTTGCCTGTCTAAAACGTTGAAGTTGCTGATATTTAGCGATCGAGTTCCAACTAAACCAGGCAAGACCACCAAGGCATACTAGCATGGTGACTGTCTTGATTAATCGTGAAGAATTGTGTTGGTTCACACTAGAAGAGCCTTGTTTTGTAGATAGCTGAGAATTGTTTTCCTGAGAAGAAGAATTAGAATGACTAGCGAGCAATTGTTTTTTGAGCCAGTGGCGATCGAAAACTTCGCGATAGATCCGATTAGCGACTCGGATTTTATTTTGTTTTAACTTGACTAGACCTATTTCTAGTAGATACTGCTGTTGGGGAGTCCGTTCAAAGACTACCGCTCTACCATGCCATATTTTTTGATAACTTAACAAACAGGAGTGAGGAGACATCGGAGAATTGAGTAACAGAGAGCATAACTTGAGTAAGTGAGATGCTGCCGACTGATGTTCCCAATCATCAATAATATGTTTGTATACTAGTTCGGATATTTTGGTGGCTTCTTGATTTTTAAGAATGAAGCAATTGCGATCGCTTAAGAGCTGATAAACTTTTTGACTTAAAAAAGATTGCCCTCCAGTCCAACTATTTACCTCTGCCACAACCCGATAAGGATCGCTGGCTTTGGTTTCCAAACCAAATAATTTTATTCTAATTTTATTGTAGGGTTGCAATCGTACCAACTGCTGTTGAATCCAACTTTCATCAAAACGATCGCGATCGCCATTGGGGTCTAACTTAATTTTATGATTATCTTTGACTACCAATCCGCTTTGCAGTAATTCCTCTTCTGCTTGGCTTCCCGTAGCAGCAATTTCTCGATGCTGTCGAATTTGTCGATATAAGTTGAGCAATACAGTAGGCTCGCATCTGGAATTGTAAATTAAACAGTTTTCAACCTGATTTTTTTTGGCTTCAAAAGATTCTGCTGGTGTTTGCTCCTCAGCTTTCTCAATAGTAGGAGCTAGTTCTAGCTGTTCGAGAAAAAAATCTAAAGTAGTTTGAGAAATCATGCCTTTAATAACCGCCAACATCCCAAATTTCAAATTATTATCGGCTTGTTCGCGCAAAATCATTTGAATTTGTGATTCATCGAGCAACCCCGCAGCCTTAAAATATTGTCCGATAGGCTGTTTGGGCAAACTACCCAATAATTGGGGCCATTGTTCGGCAAAAAAATCCGCTGTTTGCTGACTAATCCAACCCCGCTTGGCCATAATTTCGCCAATTTTGAGACGAGGAAAAAACTCACGCTCCTTAAGAGCAGTCTGCACCTGTTGTGAATTTACTAAACCAGCCGTTTGTAGAACCAATCCTAAAGGCTTCACAAGAAGAGTTTTAGCCATTGGGTATTATCTTATTATCTTAATTAAGGTCGATTGTTGAATTGCACCACATCTTAAACACTTATTTTGAATAGTGTAAACACCTTTTTCAAAGTTCATGAATAATATCTATGGTAATTTAAGCTGTCAAAACTATTAGCCATTGGCCACTAGCATTATTATTACTAGTCTTTAATCCCTAATCTACAATCCCTGAGACGGATAGTTGTAGAATTGTTATTACCGCTACTAAATAAACTTAGAAAAACTTTTATGACTGCCACTCCAATTAAAAGCAACCGCACCACAGTACCCGATGAACTAGGACGTTTTGGCCCTTACGGTGGAAAATACGTTCCAGAAACTTTGATGCCCGCTTTGGCCGAATTGGAAACTGCTTATTATAAATATAAAGATGACCCTGAATTTACTCAAGAATTACAGGGACTATTAAAAGATTATGTTGGTAGAGCTAACCCCCTTTATTTTGCCGAACGTTTGAGTCAACACTATTCTCGCCCAGATTTTAGCCCCGAAATCTATCTCAAACGCGAAGATTTAAATCATACAGGAGCGCACAAAATTAATAACGCTCTGGCTCAAGCCTTACTCGCAATTCGCATGGGTAAAAAGCGAATTATTGCCGAAACAGGAGCGGGACAACACGGAGTAGCAACCGCCACTGTCTGCGCCCGTTTTGGTTTGGAATGTATCATCTACATGGGTGTAGAGGATATGGAGAGACAAAAGCTCAATGTTTTTCGGATGCGACTTTTGGGGGCGACGGTACAGCCTGTTGCTGCTGGTACGGGTACGCTCAAAGATGCTACTAGCCAAGCAATTCGTGACTGGGTAACTAATGTGGAAACTACCCACTACATCCTCGGCTCTGTAGCAGGGCCTCATCCCTATCCGATGATCGTCAGAGATTTTCATGCGGTAATTGGCAGAGAAACCCGCCAGCAATGTGCCGAAAAATGGGGCGGTCTACCCGATATTTTAATTGCCTGTGTTGGTGGTGGTTCTAATGCCATGGGTTTATTTCATGAGTTTATTCCTGAATCTAGCGTCCGCATGATTGGGGTAGAAGCAGCAGGAGAAAGCGTAGCCTCTGGCAAACACGCTGCTACTCTTACTGAAGGTCGTCCTGGGATTTTACACGGTGCGATGAGCTATTTATTGCAGGATGACCAAGGACAAATTATCGAGGCTCATTCGATTAGTGCGGGGTTAGATTATCCTGGAGTTGGGCCAGAACACAGTTACCTTAAAGATACTAAAAGAGCGGAATACTATGCGGTAACCGATACAGAAGCGATCGCGGCCTTGCAGTTATTATCCCAAAAAGAAGGCATTATCCCTGCTTTAGAAACCGCTCATGCTTTTGCCTATCTTGAAACCCTTTGCCCGCAATTGACGGGTAGACAAAGAATTGTCTTTAATTGTTCGGGAAGAGGTGATAAAGACGTACAAACAGTGGCTAAGTATTTGGGAGATAAGTTTTAAAGAAGGAACAACGTGTTTAAGTCTCGAATTCCTCGGCAAACCCCTTTATCGCTTAAAACTTTGCTGTCGATCGCGGTTGTGTTGTTGTTTGGGGGATGGTCGTCATCGTGAAAATATGGCGCAGCAGACAGTAGACTTTAGCCATGAAGGTTTTCAAGGTCGAATCAAAGCTCTCCAAGATAATATTTCTTATAGTGGCGCGGCCGAAAATATTGCCTACAATATGGGCTATGAAGATCCAGTTAATCGAGCAGTAGCGGGATGGATTGAGAGCGATGGGCATCGCCAAAATATGATAAGGAACTACGATCTAACAGGTATTGGGGTTGCGGTAAATCAAGAAGGAGAATATTATTTCACTCAAATTTTTATCCGAGAAAATTAAATTGGCAATATGGTTTTAGAGAACGTTCAAATTTGTGATGAGGATTTAGATGCAGCTAGTTTGGCTCGTTATATGTCTGCCGATGAGATCGCTATAGATACCGAAACTATGGGTTTGGTCTTAGGACGCGATCGCCTGTGTTTAGTCCAATTGTGCGATCCTCAAGGCTTTGTAACGGCAGTTCGTATTGCCAAGGGTCAAACTCAAGCACCCAATTTACAAAAATTGCTGACCTCTTGGGATATTACCAAAGTCTTTCACTATGCTCGTTTTGATGTGGCACAGCTTAGCATCACCTTTAATGTTGAAACTGCACCAATTTTTTGTACCAAAATTGCTAGTAAGTTAGCTCGCACCTACACTTCTAGTCATGGTTTGAAGAGTCTAGTGGCAGAATTTATGGAGATAGAGTTAGACAAAAAGGCTCAAAGCTCAGATTGGGGAAATGCCGAAAATCTTTCTGGAGAACAATACAACTATGCAGCCAATGATGTTCGTTATTTGTTGGATATCAAAGATAAATTAACCATGATGTTAAAACGGGAAGAACGTTATCAGCTAGCACAAAGATGTTTTCAGACAATTCCTGTTTTCGTGGAGTTAGATAAGTTGCAATATCAGAATATCTTCGAGCATCGATAACTACATTATTACTTCATTTTCTCTAACTATTGTTTAATCTTGTGTTAAGAGTTTCTTACAGACGCATAATACAATCTTCCGTAACATAAGTAATAAATGGTTGGTTTCATATCAACTGTTGATTCATACCTCATGATTGGCGACTGTTTTTTGCAGTTGCCTTTTTTTCAGGACTGCTAGAAGATAAATTATGAAACGGTATGATGAATAAATGATTTCGAGCAAAAGTTTTTAGATAGAAATCAAGAGAAGGCTATAAGACCTTTGAGCTTCTAAATCCCTAGTGTAATTCCGATGTCTAGCATAACTCAGCTATTAAAACCCCACGTTCAAGATTTGGGAGAATTTAATGCCCGCCGTAGCTTACCCCATGAAGATCTGACCACAATCGGTCCGTTTATTTTTTTCGATCATTTAGGACCTGCTGTTTTTCCTCCCAACAAAGGAGTTGATGTACGTCCCCATCCTCACATTAATTTAGCTACCGTAACCTATTTATTTGAGGGAGCGTTACTACATCAAGATAGCTTGGGTTATGTTCGAGAGATTCGTCCTGGTGCAGTAAATTGGATGACCGCAGGACGAGGTATCGTTCACTCAGAAAGGAGTCCCAGTGGCGATCGCAAAATAGAAAGTATCCTTCATGGTATACAAACCTGGGTAGGACTGCCCCAAGAAGCAGAAGAAATAGAACCCAGTTTTGCTCATTATTCCCCTCAAGACATTCCTAACTGGACGGATAATGGTGTGGCGATCGCGCTAATTGCTGGGGAAATTAAGGGCAAAAAATCCCCCGTCCCAAGTTTATCTCCGATAATTTATCTCGATTTATCTTTCTCACCAGCAGGTAAGTTGGTTCTGACCCCTGATTACAGCGAAAGAGCGATTTATAGCGTCACTGGAGGTATTATGATTGACGGCGAAGAATTACCGCAACATCGCTTAGCAATCTTATCCCCAGGAAGTACAGTAGAGCTATCTGCTGATGTCCAAGCTCGCTGTGTCATAATTGGTGGCGAACCTTTAGGCAAACGCTATAAGTGGTGGAATTTTGTCTCTAGTAGCCCTGAAAGAATCGAGCAAGCCAAAAAAGATTGGCAGCAAGGCAAGTTTGCTAAAGTACCTGGAGAAACTGAATTTATTCCTTTGCCAGACCAAGTCAGAAGTTATACCAATTAAATAGTATTGTCTGGTTGCCAGTTACTAGTTGCTTTTACAATTCTCTGGTTTCTGTTGGAAATGAGTGTAAAACTAGTTTATCGGCGAATTTCAAAACTGCTGAATTCAGCATTGTTATTATCCATGACTTCTAGTTGTAGATCTTCAACTTGAGCCGAGGGCGGGCCAGATTTAGCCCAATCTATCAGAAAGTCTACTTTTTCCTTTTCTCCCGTTGCCACAAGTTCTACATTGCCATTGCTTAAATTGCGTACAAAGCCAGAAACTCTTAATTGTCTGGCTCGATCGCGAGTAGACATTCTAAATCCTACTCCTTGAACCTTTCCCGAAACTATAGCTCTTACCGTTTTTGTAGTCATAGTATTTTAAAATAGCTTCTCAATATAGCGGAAAATATTAGAAACATGGTTTTCAAATCCGTAATTTAGAGCCAAATAAATTATAAAAAACATTATTTAACTCCCTAAATATTGAGGTTTAAATGGCTTTTCTGTTACTTTACCATTTTGCTTTTCCACACGATAAGTCATTGCTTGAGGACGAGAAGAAACAATAAGATGCAAGCGATCGCCGCAAACTCTTTTCTCCCGCTCTGAGATCCGCTTGTGACCGAATTCCGAATTCCGAATTCCGAATTCCGCTGGTCATTGGCTGATGAAATGAATTATAATTGACTTTTAGATCTCAATATGAGAACTTAAACTAAGAAAAATAATTTATATGTCTTATCATTGCTATGAGATTAATCGCAGTCTCTAAATTGCGAGAAGCAGCATCTAGCTATCCAGATGTTAGCAATCAGATTAAGGATTTTTATCAAACTATTAGGAGAGTTCATTGGCAAAATTTAATTGATGTTCAGAAAACTTTTTCGACAGCTGAAACAGTAGGTAACTTCACGGTAATTAATATCAAAGGAAATAAGTATCGCTTGATATTGGATATTAACTATAAAAAACAATTAATATTTTTCAAATATTTTTTAACTCACGCAGAATATAGTAAAGATAAGTGGAAAAATGACCCTCACTATAAATCCTGAAAACTACGGAAAATTGTTATCTAAATATTTGCCAAAAGTAATTACAAATGAAACCGAAAACCAGAGGGCTTTGGATATTGCTGAAACTTTGTCTAATAAACACGATCTAACTCCTGAAGAAGAACAGCTTTTAGATTTATTAGTGACATTAATTGAAAATTTTGAAAGTAAACAATACACTTTTGAAAATAATTCTACTCCTTTATCTCGATTACATTTTTTAGTTGAAGTCAACAATTTAAAACAAGCCGATTTATTAGATGTTTTTGGCTCTAAAGGTATTACTTCTGAGGTTTTTAATGGCAAGCGTCAAATTAGTAAAACTCATGCTGTTAAATTAGGTGAAAGATTTAATGTCAATCCTACTTTATTTTTGATTTAATCCCTAGACAAAACCAATTAGATCGACTTTATTTAATATCCCTTGGTTTGTTCGTCAAGATAGGCAAAATTAAATCCTGGTTCTGTTTAAGTTTGAGACATAATTTATTAATTAACAATGGATAATTGACAATAGACAATTGTTTTAAGTTAGAACCTATAGCGATCGCGATCGCATTTTATTTGATTTAAAATAACATCGAAATTTCTATAGTTCATTTTTAATTCTTGCTCAGAATATGAATTAAGTTTTATGATAACTATTGCTTTATGATAATTATTGCGTCTTTGGCGATCGCCGAATAATATATTTGTTCAAACTAAAGGCATAATGTGTATAATCTGGAAATAATTGGCGATCGCAGTCTGGATTTAAAGATAGACATAGCCACAAATCGCCAGCTAATAAATATGCACCGCGTTTCCATCTAGCTAAAGGTTTAAAGCCCAATATATCTGTGTAAAAACTAAAGGATCTATTTAAATTAGTAACTGATAAATTGAGATGATTTAGGTCTGTAATCATTTTGTTATCTCTTTTTATTATATTGAGGCAAAATCAAAAGCTGGCAAGCGATTTGTTGTAATATTAGAATCTATCGCAAATTTATCGTCTTAATCTCAATTTAATCAGTATCAATATCGATACATCTATGGACTATTTTCGTTCGACGATCGCACAACTACAAGGCTACACTCCAGGCGAACAACCCCCACCCCAGACACCAATTATCAAACTCAATACCAACGAAAATCCCTATCCCCCTTCACCCAAAGCAATAGAAGTATTACGCAACTTAGATAGTGAGTGGTTGAGGCGTTATCCCGATCCCTATGCTAAAGATTTTTGTCAAGCAGTCAGTCAAGCTTTGGATGTACCTGCTGATTGGATTTTGGTGACTAACGGTAGCGACGATCTCTTAAATATCTTAATTCGTTCCTGTGCAGAAGGAAAAGAACGTAAGGTTGTTTATCCGATGCCATCTTATGTACTTTATCGCACTCTGGCAGCGATTCAACCTGCTGAGGTAGTAGAGATTGCTTATCCCGAAGATTATCAATTACCTCTAGATGAATTAGTTGCTGCTAATGGTGCAGTTACCTTGATTGCGACTCCCAATAGTCCATCTGGACATCTCGTACCCCTAGAAGATCTGCGTAACCTAGCTAGCAGGGTATCGGGGATCTTGGCTATTGATGAAGCTTATGTCGATTTTGCCGACTATTCCGCCCTCTCTTTAGTCCGAGAATTTGATAACGTAATTATTTTACGCACCCTTTCTAAAGGATACTCCTTGGCTGGTTTACGCCTCGGTTTTGGTATTGCTAACCCCAAATTATTATCTGGCTTATTTAAAGTCAAAGACAGCTATAACGTCGATGCGATCGCTATTTTAGTTGGTGCAGCAGCAATAAAAGACCAAGAGTATAAACATATCTGTGCTGAAAAAGTAAAGCGATCGCGTCTTTTGCTCAAACAAGACTTAGAAAAGATTGATTTTCAAGTTAGAGATTCTCAGGGAAACTTTTTATTAGTTACGCCACCTGGCGATCGAGCTAAGGCTATATATCAACACTTAAAACAATACAATATCTTAGTGCGCTATTTTAACTTACCTGGACTAGATGACAAATTACGAATCACCGTTGGTACTGACGAACAAAATCAAAAATTATTAACCACACTTTTATCGGTAATAGATTTTTAATCTTTTTCGCCTTTTCTCCAGAAACCGTATCAGGTCGATCGCAAATAGAAATTATTCTCATTTGCGTCCGAACCTAGAGCAACTAAACTAGAGATTGGTTGCTGCTTACTACTCATTTATCCTCAAAGAAAACTACTCGTTACTTCCTTAAATAAATTTATCTGGTTTAGTCAAATAAGAACTACTGTAAATCCCTTTGCCCTCATTCGAGGATAAACGTCTCTGCACCCAAGGCGACGGGTACTTGTCCTCGTCGCTTTAAGGATAAACGTCTTTGCGTGAGACCAATCTAAAGCATCGTTTGCCTTTTCTCCAGAAACCGAATCAGGTCGCTTCGCAAATAAGAATAATTATCATTTGTATCCGAACTTAGAGTCATAATTTAGTATTAGTAACAACTCTAGATTTCCGCCATGGCATTTCCTGCCAACCAAGCAGTAGTCCAGGCACTTTGAAAATTAAACCCCCCCGTAACGCCATCAATATCTAATACTTCGCCTGCAAAATACAAGCCAGGACACTTTTTACTTTCCATAGTTTTAAAATTAATTTCCTTTAAACTAACGCCACCACAGGTAACAAATTCATCTTTAAATACACCTTTACCTGTGATTTGATATTGTCCTTGAATAATTTCTGCTACCAATTTATTCAATTCTTTATTACCAATTTCCGACCAGACTTTATTAGGATTGACACCAACATAATTAATCAAACTTTGCCAAAGACGTTTGGGCAAGTTGACGGGACAGTAGTTAACTATTTTCTTCTTAGGATTAGTGGCTTTTACCTCAACTAAAGCCTGTTTCAAAGTCTCTTGATTATGTTCGGGTAGCCAATTAATTTGTAAGCTGGAATTATATTTCAACTCGTGTAAAAATCTCGCCCCCCAAGCAGATAACTTGAGAATAGCAGGGCCACTTACCCCCCAGTGAGTAATTAATAATGCCCCGTTTTGTTCGAGTTTGTTTTTACCCGTACCTAAGCGGACTTTAGCATCACTAACGCTTACTCCTGCCAAACCAGTTAAACGAGGATCTTTAAGGTTAAAAGTAAACAAAGAAGGTACAGAACCTTCGATTTTGTGTCCCAGGTTTTTTGCCCAACGATGTCCCAAAGGATTACTTCCAGTAGCAATTAACAGGCGATCGCAGTTTAACACCCGTTCATTTTTTAGTGCGCGTAGTTTCGAGGTCTCCTCGAAACGCTGACCGCGCAGTGATTTTACTTCCACCTGAAAATAGCTTCGTTCTTCATCCAGAAAACGTTTAACCGATTTAACTGCCGTACCTGTAAGCAATCTTACCCCTGCCTTATCTGCTGCTTGCATCAGGCAATTAACAATCGTTGCCGAATCATCAGTAACGGGAAACATTCTACCGTCAGCCTCGGTTTTTAATTTAACTCCCCGTGACTCGTACCACTGCACCGTATCTTGGGGTTGGAAACGGGTAAACGCACCCCGCAAAGCTTTACCACCTCTAGGATAATTTTCAATCAAACGCGCCGGATCGAAACAATGATGGGTAACGTTACATCTGCCACCACCAGAAATCCGAACTTTAGCTAGAGGTTTGCGTCCAGCTTCGAGCAAAGTTACCTGAAGATTGGGATTCGCTTCCGCACAGGCGATCGCGCCAAAAAAACCCGCAGCACCACCACCAATAACAATTACCTTCACACCTTATCGCACCGCTTCATTAGCTATGCTCGCGTAAGTACTTTCCACTTTTTTTGTTACTGCCTTGTCTGATTCTATTCCGTGTCGAGCATAAATTGTGTTGAAGAGAAAATCAGCTGAATTGTAACTTAAAAACACTTTGCCATCGGCATCTTCCCATACCATTGCCTTTGGCGGAAGATCGATCGCAACTGTGGGAGTTTCGATAAAAACTGGTGTACCGATACGTGGATTGCCGAATACAATGACGGTTGCTCGTGGCATCTCTAAGCCGACTTCCTCAGCAGCAGCAGCATGATCTAGACGTGCAAAAATTTTTAGTCCTCTTTTCTTTGCTGCTGCCTCAAACTTCTCGATAGTTACATCGACTGAATTGGCACTTGGTTGTGTGATCAGTCCGTTTACATCAGGTGCGGGAAGAGCAGTGAGCGAAAAAAGTATGGCGATTGCTATAACAACAAGGTAGCGCGAAAATATCATTATTAAAAACGAGAGCGTTGCTGAATGAATAATGATTTAGGCGAGGGAAATAATAGTTTTCAACTTGAGATAATATACTTACCTAGTAAAAGGTTAATCAACTTTTGACTAAAAATAAACCTTACTTGTTATAAATTAAAATCTCTACATTCGCCAATATCAAAGAGAGCACTGAAGAAAGTGGGGACTCCAAAGGATATTTAGCCAATTTTGACCTCATAAGCTCGCTTTTTTAAGCAAATAAATTGCCTTAAAAGCTATGTCTAGTAGACTAACTCAGAATTGGCGATCGTGTCAAAAGACAGCCTGTCATATTTAATCAATTAACAAGTCTAATATCTTCTGGTTTTCCAGATTCCCCAACTCAAACCAGAAATTACCGCAGTCATCAACAAAAAAGTAATAATTCCCCCCGGCACAAAAGTAATCATCCCAATTCCTCTGAAGAGATACAGGGTAACAAAACCCACTAGGGACATAGAGAATATCTTAAATAACATTGCTTTGATTATGTCTTGAATTTAAATACTATAAAAATAATAATAGCCCTATCGTTTTCAGATAGGGTTTGTTTGTCAATTGCCAGCTGATATTTCCTAGCTAGTTAAGGGTGATTTTTAGCGTTGAAAAAAAGCACCTTTTCTGCCTCGATGTTGCTCCATAAGTTCGGCAATTTCGGCTCGTTGTTCCGGGGTTAATACTTCCCTAATCTGAAGCATAGTTTCAAAGCGGTTATCGCCCAATTGCTGACGTAAATCTTGAGCCTGTTGATATTGGGCGCGTAACTCTTCGGTAGTTGCATCACTAGTCATCAGCGATCGCATTTCCTGATGTTGCGTCTGTATTCTTTGTCGTAGCTCTTGAGCGGTAGTTTCCGAGTCTGCTTGAATAGCTTCAATCTGTTGAGATTGTTCGGGAGTAAGGTCTAGTTGTTGCAATAATCGTTCCATTTTCTGACCTCTATCCCATCTTCTACCATGTTGAGCCTGTGCCATATGTCTCATGTTATTTTGCTCCTGAATATTGTTTACTTCTTGAGGGAAATCAGCAGCATAAGCACTCAAGGGTAAAAAGCTCAAAGCACTTGCTACTACAATAGTTGTCCAGTTCATTACCATTACCTCATTGCTTCTGAAATCTTAATTACTTCGATCTTAAAAAACTGATTCTTTAACCACCTCGATCCAATTTCCCAATTCTTTTTGGTACTTTAGGACTATTTGCGAAGTCAGAAGTTAGTTGTTAGTTGTTAGTTGTTAGAAGGTAGGGTGGGCGACGCGAAGGACGCGGAGCGCGACGCGAAGCTAGTCCTTTAGGGAAGCGGAGCTAATCCTTTAGGGCTAGTACTTTAGTGCAAATTTTTCTGGTCAGCAACAGCAGCGCGATCGCGACTTAATTTTTTGCCCACCCGACCGATTAACATTAAAAGTTGACAGCTCGTCATAGACGGATTAGTAATAGTAATCTTTATAATGTAAAAAACATTTTTACAGAAATTGATGCAGGTTATTACTCAAGATTCAATTCAAGTGGGGGCGGGTTTTCGCGCACTATCCGATCCTTTAAGACTAAAAGTAATTGAGCTACTACGTACTCAAGAACTTTGTGTCTGCGAACTATGTCAAAAACTTGATGTGAGTCAATCTAAGTTATCTTTTCATCTCAAGAATCTCAAGGAAGCTAATCTTCTTCTTTCTCGTCAGCAGGGTCGTTGGATTTACTATCGTCTTAATCTACCTCAATTTGCGATTCTCGAACAATATCTGGCTGAATATCGAGCTTTTGGCAATGCTCGACCAGCTAGAGGCTGTGATTAGAATATTTAAATTTTAAATTAAAGCTGCTTTTTTCTTGTCTAACCAATCAAAATTATTTGATGTATCAAGTTTTTTTGATATAAGATAAAACTACTCCTACAGTTTTTAGTGGAGTAGAAACAATGAATGTTCCAGATAAAACACCTTTAAAATCTTGCCAAATTCTAGCTTTAGGACTGGGTACGGCATTGTTGAGCAGCTTTAATCCTCTAGCTGCACAGGAAACACCAACCATAAAAATTGATGGTTCTAGTACTGTATATCCCATCACTCAAGAAATAGTCGAAGACTATCGAGCCAACCTTGAAAAACCAGTAGAGATAGAAATTAACTTTTCTGGAACTAGTGGAGGCTTTGAGAAGTTCTGTAGTGGAGAAATCGAGATTAATAATGCTTCCCGTCCGATCCAAGAAGACGAGATGGAAGCTTGCAAAAAAGCGGGGGTAGCATACATAGAGTTACCTGTAGCTTTTGATGCCTTGACTGTAGTTGTCCATCCAGCTAACAATTGGCTCGATACAATTACCACCGCAGAATTAGCAAAGATTTGGTCGCCTGAAGCAGAGGGAAAAATAACTCGTTGGAATCAGATTAGACCGAGTTTTCCCGATCGCCCCCTAAATCTCTATGCACCAGGCAAAGATTCGGGGACTTTTGATTATTTTACCGAAGCCATAGTGGGAGAGGTTGATTCCAGCAGAAGTGATGTTACTACCAGCGAGGATGATGATGTCTTAGTTGAGGGAGTAAGTAAAGACCCTAATGCGATGGGTTACTTTGGTTTAGCTTACTACGAACAACAAGCCCAGGACATGAAAGCTGTAGCTATTGATAGCGGTGATGGTGCGGTGTTACCTTCAGTAGCCACAGTCGAACAAGCTCAATATCAACCCTTGGCTCGTCCTCTATTTGTTTATGTCAATGCTGCTGCTGCTAGAGAAAACGAAGCATTAGTCAGATTTACCGAGTTCTATCTAGAAAATGCTCAAGAGGTTGTCAGTGAAGTGGGCTATATCCCTTTACCAGAGGAAGCCTATCAAATCAATGAAGTAACCTTCTATCGAGGTGAAGTAGGGACTGTTTTTGACGGTCGATCTCAGTTCAATGTTACTATCCCCGAACTATTACGCAAACAAGCTCGATATTAATTAATTATTAAATAAGTATTTCTATGCAATCAAAAAGCCCACAAATCAATACCCAAGCGGTTCAAGCTGGCGGTCAACTAAATCTATTTGAGAAATACCTGACTTTGTGGGTGGCTCTCTGTATCGCTGCGGGAATTGTTCTGGGAAAAACCTTTCCTGGGGTGGCTCAATCTTTAGATAGCATGAGCGTTTATAACGTCTCGATTCCGATCGCTATCTGTCTGTTTTTCATGATGTATCCGATCATGGTCAAGATTGACTTTTCCCAAGCAAAGAAGGCAGCGCGATCGCCCAAACCAGTTTTATTAACCCTAGTAATTAACTGGCTGATTAAACCCTTTACCATGGTGGTATTTGCTCAGTTTTTCTTAGGTTGGTTATTCCAATCTTTCTTATCAGAGACGGAATTAATCAGGGGTGTGGAAGTTACTCTAGCTAACTCTTATATTGCAGGGGCGATTTTACTAGGAATTGCTCCTTGTACCGCCATGGTATTGATGTGGGGTTATCTCTCCTACAGTAACCAAGGACATACCTTAGTCATGGTGGCGGTTAATTCCCTGGCGATGCTGTTTCTCTACGCGCCACTAGGGAAATGGTTACTTTCGGCAAATAATCTCACCGTACCTTGGGAAACCATCGTCTTATCGGTTTTGATTTATGTTGGTTTGCCATTGTTAGCAGGAGTCTTTAGCCGTCACTGGATTCTCCATAATAAAGGCAGACGTTGGTTTGAAGAGAAATTTCTGCACTATCTTTCTCCCGTGGCGATCGCAGCTTTACTTTTAACTTTGGTTTTACTCTTTGCTTTTAAAGGAGAGCTAATTGTTAATAATCCTTTACACATACTATTAATTGCCGTTCCCTTATTTTTACAAACTAACTTTATTTTTCTCATTACCTACACCGCAGCTTTAAAACTGGGACTCGACTACGAAGATGCAGCCCCCGCCGCCCTAATTGGGGCGAGTAACCATTTTGAAGTAGCGATCGCCACGGCGGTGATTTTATTTGGACTAAACTCTGGTGCAGCTTTAGCTACTGTAGTTGGGGTACTAATTGAAGTCCCAGTCATGTTAATGCTAGTCGAATTTTGCAAGCGCACCGCCAATTGGTTTCCCAGACAGCCAGAAAAAGCAACCTTGCTCGATCCTAAATGTTGTAAATAACAAGTTATCGATTGACTAACTTTGTAGTTAGGTAGAAATATAAAAAAGCTAAGAGCTAAAAGCTAGTGGCTAAGAGCTTCCAAACCAATGATAAATGTTAAATAAATGACCAGTTTCGACCATCCACCGAGAATTCTATTTTTATATGGCTCATTAAGAGAGCGTTCTTATAGTCGTCTGTTGGCAGAAGAAGCAGCCAAAATCATTAGCGACATGGGTGCAGAAGTTAAGTTCTTTCATCCCCACGAATTACCGTTAAGGGGACAGGTATCAGAAACCCATCCCAAGGTGCAAGAGTTGAGAGAATTGAGCCAATGGTCTGAAGGTCAGGTCTGGTCTTCGCCTGAAATGCACGGTAACGTTACGGGTATTCTCAAAAACCAAATCGACTGGATACCTTTAAGTATTGGTGCGGTACGACCCACTCAAGGAAAAACTCTAGCGGTGATGCAGGTTAGCGGTGGTTCGCAATCTTTTAATGCGGTTAATACCCTGCGAATTTTAGGGCGGTGGATGCGGATGTTTACCATTCCCAATCAATCTTCGGTAGCCAAAGCCTATCAAGAGTTTAACGAAGACGGGACGATGAAAGATTCTCCTTACAGAGACAGAGTAGTAGATGTGATGGAGGAACTGTATAAATTCACCTTACTACTGCGGGATCGAGTGGATTATCTAACAGATCGTCATAGCGAACGCAAAGCTAGAAAAGCAGCCGAAAGTAAATCGAATTAATTGGAGAAAAACTATGAAAAAAGTTATGTTCGTTTGTCGTCGTAACTCCTGTCGCTCCCAGATGGCTGAAGGTTTTGCTAAAACACTGGGAGAAGGCAAGATTGAGGTAACATCTTCGGGGTTAGAAGCCAGTCGGGTACATCCTACAGCAATTGAGGTGATGTCAGAAATTGGCATTGATATTAGCAAACAAACCTCTGATGCTTTAAGTGATTTTAATGCTGATGATTACGATGCCGTTATTTCCATGTGTGGCTGCGGAACGAATTTACCACCTAAGTGGGTAATGCAGGAAGTGTTTGAAGATTGGGAATTAGATGACCCCGACGGACAACCCAGAGAAACATTTCACCGCGTCCGAGATGAAATCAAAGAACGAGTAGCTAATTTAATTAATCGGCTCAGTTAATGATTTAAGGTTATAAGCTCGATCGCAATTCAATCTAAATAGTTGTAAAAATTGTCAATTATGGACTATAAATTATAGACCGCATAATGATCAACTATGAATCTACCTCCCGCACAAAAAGCGATCGCTAATTTAATAAATCTCGCAGAAAAAGGAGAAATCGATCCCTGGGATGTTCCTGTAATTACGATTGTCGATCGCTTTTTAGCCGAACTAGGGCTAACAGATGAAAGCGAATCGTGCCAAAAAGAGGCAGATTTACCTCTTTCTGGGCAAGCATTCCTCTGGGCCTCAATGTTAGTCTTGTTTAAGGCTGATAGCCTGCATTTACTCCAGGAAGAACTGCTGGAACTAGAAGAAGAAGAGGAATTTTTACCAGAAGCAGAATCGATCGCAACCGAAAGGCGATCGCTTCCAGCTAATTTAGAACAGCACATCCGTCGGCGTACTTCCCTAAAACCAGTCGGTAAACGGCGCGTAACTTTACAAGAATTAATCGAACAATTAGAACATATTGCAGCAGAAATCGAAGCAGCAGCCACCGAGACTTCTCCCCGTCGCTCCAAACGTTCTCGTAGTGCAGCAATTAAGGCGATCGCTCAACTAGCTCACAATGAAAACCTAACTGAATTAGCTGCTCAATTGGAAAGCTTTTTATATCTCAATTTAGCTCAATTAGCTTCAGACCGCGATTGTGTAGATTGGGAACAATTATTACAAAGATGGCATACTACTGAGACTGGTAAAGCTTCAAACCGAGATCGCCACGAGAATACAGATTTGGATCGAGCAGGAGTATTTTGGGCATTGCTATTACTTTCGGCTCAATCTAAAGTAGAATTGTTACAGGAAGAATTTTATCAAGATTTAAGTGTTCGTCCGCTTAATTCATGCATTGAAACTTAAATCTTCTGGAACTATTATTGATAGACTGGAATAGTTTAAATATTTACATTAAGTCTGGTTGAGGAGAAGCTTTCATGAAAGCCATGATCTTGGCAGCAGGTAAAGGCACTCGCGTCCGTCCCATAACATATACAATTCCCAAGCCCCTAATTCCGATCCTACAAAAACCAGTTATGGAATTTCTGCTAGAACTTCTAAGACAACATGGTTTCGATCAGATCATGGTCAATGTGAGTCATCTCGCCCATGAAATAGAGGGATATTTTCGCGATGGTCAGCGTTTTGGCGTTGATATTGGCTATTCTTTTGAAGGCAGTATTGTAGACGGAGAATTAGTCGGTGCAGCTTTGGGTTCGGCTGGAGGCTTAAGAAAGATTCAGGATTTCAATACCTTTTTTGACGAAACCTTCGTGGTTTTGTGCGGAGATGCCTTGATTGACTTGGATTTAACCGCAGCAGTAAAACATCATCAGGCTAAAGGTGCGATTGCCACAGTAGTCACCAAAAAAGTTCCGAAAGAAGATGTTCCCAGTTACGGTGTAGTTGTTACCGACGAAGAGGGCAGAATTAAATCTTTTCAAGAAAAACCTTCTGTAGAAGAGGCTCTTAGCACCAATATTAATACGGGGATCTATATTTTTGAGCCAGAAATATTTGACTATATTCCACCCAATCAAGAATACGACATCGGCGGAGAACTATTTCCCAAACTAGTGGCAAAAGAAGCTCCTTTTTATGCGGTTGCTATGGACTTTGAATGGGTTGATATAGGTAAAGTACCCGATTATTGGCACGCGGTTCGTGGGGTGCTCACCAGAGAAATTAAAAATGTTAGTATCCCTGGAACAGAAGTTGCCCCTGGTATCTATACAGGACTAAATGTTGCCGTTAATTGGGATAAGGTAGATATCACGGGGCCGGTTTATATCGGAGGCATGACTAAAATTGAAGACGGGGCAAAAATTATTGGCCCAGCGATGATCGGCCCCAATTGCTATATTTGTAGCGGTGCAACTGTAGATAATAGCGTCATCTTTGAATATTCTCGTCTGGGAGAAGGGATTCGCTTAGTTGATAAGCTAGTGTTTGGTCGTTACTGTGTTGATAAGACTGGTGCAGCGATCGATTTGCAAGCAGCAGCCTTGGATTGGTTGATTACTGATACTCGCAACAATCCTTCCGAACAAGAACTGGACGAACACAAGGTCATTAAAGATTTCCTCAGAGAAGATAATTAGAACAATTTTGAGCGTTCTCTATTTTGGGGAACGCTATTGACATAGATTGATTTGTTTTTTCTACAATTTTTGACTTTTGTTGATATAATAAATAGGCACTGATGGGCTATAACTCAGTTGGTTAGAGTGTCACATTGACATTGTGGAAGTCGGCGGTTCGAGTCCGCCTAGCCCAACTTCGCTCTCGCTCAATCTCTGCGGTACTTTCACCACCAACTCTCACTTCTCAATGTGACATTTTTGCTCAAATCTTACTAACTTTCGACTATGGAGCAGGGGTAAAAACGACTGCAAGGGGTACATAAGTACCCTCATTATTTAAACGCTTGAATAAAAATCTGAAAAAATAAACAGCACTTTTACTATCTTTAGTGCTTTTTGTGAAATAGGCAGATTACTCTGAAATTAAGGTTAGTAACTAACTAGAGCCATAACTGTTGGTACTGCCATTTTAAGCCTTGTGGAGTTACAAGCTGTCTACTTAACTAGTTATTGGGGTTGATAAGTCTGCGTATCTAGAAATTGTCCAGGACTGTACTGGACGTTTACAGGATGCATCTAGTTGAGTTTTCCTAAAGTTCTGTTGATGATGTAGAAACCTAGAGGTTTATGTCCTTTCACATTCAGAATCGATACCGAGGGGTCATTAATTGTCAAAGGGGAAAACAGAAGATTTTTAAAGGTTGATTAATGAGAATAAAATAATATGCGTGTTGTCGTCCAGCGAGTAAAATCTTCTTCCGTCATAGTACAAGGTCAAGTGATAGAAAGTATCGGTTATGGCTTAAATTTGCTAGTTGGCATTTCTGCTACAGATACAGAAGCCGAACTCGACTGGATGACTCGCAAATGTTTAGATTTACGTTTATTTCGCGATCGCCAAACCAACAAAGCCTGGGATAAGTCGGTAATCGATATCCAGGGAGAAATTTTAGTAGTCAGCCAGTTTACCCTTTATGGAGACTGTCGTAAGGGACGTCGTCCTTCCTTCAGTGATTCTGCTGCTCCCGATCTAGCCGAACCTCTTTACGAACTTTTCGTTACTAAACTGAAACAAAGCGGTTTAACTGTTGTTACAGGTAAATTTGGGGCGATGATGGAGGTTAAAATCGATAATGATGGCCCAGTAACTCTAATTTTAGAAAGAGAAAAATCATAATCACTCCTACATATATGGCGATCGCCATTACCAAATTAAGCCAAAAAAAACTAGGGTGGCAAAATAGACTGGATTAACTTCGTTTCCAGTTCAGCCAAATAAGTCTCAGTTTGTCGGCGAAAGCGACGTTGTTGAAGACGATTGTGCCGAAGTTGCTTGATCTGGTCACGCTTCTGTCGCCAAGCTGACAAGTCAAGGAGTACTAAATCGGTTGCTGTGAAAGTTTTAATCGAAGTTGCGATCGCTGCTATTAACTGACAAGAGCCACGGACTAGAAGAGAAGCTGGGGCTTTCTTTTGACCAGTACATCGTCGTTGATGGTGGCGAAAAGAACCAAATACGTGCTCCAAATCATTATTTGTTCTGGGGAGACCGTCAACCGAATAGCAATGAAATAGACCAGACCAATAACTGCGAGTGATCTTGAGAAAGTGTTCAATGCCTTCGGAGAGGGAAGCAACTTTCCTCTTGTCAGCGGACATAGATGCCATCAAATCTTGAAAGCTTTTTTCCACCTGGGACTGGGGCAGTTCTGCCTCATTTTCTAAAATCTGTGCTGCTTGATGAATCCATTGATAAGATACCTTCAATTCAGGCCAAGCATCAGCAGTTTTCTGTAGTGCTCGACCTAAAATTCCTTTCAATTTGACCAACAAGGCAGGAAGTCGCCCCTTTTTTCAACTCGTTCAAGACTGGAATGGAGTTGGGTTAACCGTTCATGGAGTTTTAAGCCTGGAGTGTCTAAAGGCGGATGTCCATCATCGGTCAGGGAACTGCGTACCGCCAAGCAATATCCGTGGATGACCTCAGAGATAGGTCCTTCTTGCTCAGCGACTTCTCGCTCCAGGGGGCGTACACCTCGTACCAACTTTTTTAGTTCCTTCTTGGCGTGGCGGTCAGCTTCAAACAGGGGTCTGGTAGCTTCTCGTAAGTAATGGAAATGGCATAGCCCATGAGGGACTTCAGGCAAGGCAGCAGCGACGGCATTGCGGATGGAATGTTGTCCATCACTGACCACTCCAGCTATGGGGACAGGTAAAGCTTCTGTAACTTCAGTAAGCAGGGCTTCTAAGTCTTGTCCCCGACTGGACAAGAGCGTTCGAGCTAACAAGATTTCCCCAGACAGACAATCACGGATGACCCACAAGACCTCATGCCCTACCTCTGGTTGCAGCCCATCGAGAGCCAGAATGACTCGTTTTTGTGACCCGATAACTTTTCTCAGTCTCTGATTATCAGTTAGGGATACCGCCAACAATTCATCATAACGTTCTAAAATATTACTAACACTTCGTTGTGCAATGGCAATCCCCCGTTCTCTTAAGGTCCTATGGATTTGGGGGACACTGCGATGTTCTTGATATCTTAGGGCTCCACAATAAGCAATCAAGTCTAATCCGAATTCGTGAACTGGTAAAGCCCATCCCCCTTCGCTCTCGGGTCGATAGACTTGATGGTAACGTTCACAATCCCGATTGGGGCACCGTCTTACCTTGAGGGTTAATCGAACAACTCCTTCTAAAGTTCTGATGGTTCTAAAGTTGTCGTAGTCACTCCACATCTTCTGACCACAACTGGGACAGTTTTGATGGATACATTCGAGGACTACTTCCCGATTGGCTCGGGGCACAGAAGTTTTTCTCGCCATTGATGTTCTTGAGCTGTCCTTAGTTTCGCTTCTTTTAGCATACTGAACATTTCGTCTTAACTCCAGTCTATTTTGCCACCCTAGAAAAAAATTGATGAAATGGCTCAATGAACCTCCTAATTGGAATATTCAAAATAACATAATTGAAGTTACCTCAACTCAAAATACAGATTTTTGGCGTAAGACTTGCTATGGATACATTAGAGATAGTGGGCATTTTTACTATCAAAAGTTAACAGGTGACTTTATAGCGGAAGTAAAAGTTAGCGGTAAATACCAAGATTTATACGACCAAGCGGGGTTAATGGTACGTTTGGATGAAGTAAATTGGCTCAAATGCGGTATTGAATTAGTTGAGGGAATGCAGCAAATCAGTGCTGTAGTTACTCGCGATTACTCTGATTGGTCTATCGTGCCAATGCCAAACAATCCTGCTGCGATTTGGATGCGGATAACTCGTAGAGGTTCGGCGATAGAAATATATTACTCTCTAGACCGCCAGCAATACACCATGCTGAGAATGGCTTATTTGACTTTAGCTGAAACAGTGGATGTGGGAATAATGTGTGCCTCGCCAGAGGGAAAAGGCTTTGTAACTGTCTTTAAAGAATTTAGTATTCAATCTTGCTCACAGCTGAAATCAAATTCAAATTTAAGCAACATAGTTGAGGTATCTCATGAATAAACGTAATCTAGCAATTCTAATTTTTGATGATGTAGAAGTTCTGGATTTCGCTGGACCATTTGAAGTTTTTGCCGTAACTTCTGAGTTGAACAATTACGCACCATTTAACGTTTTCTTGGTAGCAGAAACCCAAAGAACATATAAAGCAGTCAATGGCTTACAAGTAGTTCCTGACTATGAAATTTCCAACTGTCCCAATCCAGATATTTTAGTCGTACCTGGGGGTGTAGGTACTCGCACTCAAATGAATAACCAGAAGCTAATTACTTGGATTCAGAAAGTTTCCGAGCAAGCAGAACTAGTCATGTCAGTTTGTACTGGTGCGCGTCTTCTTGCCAAGGCTGGATTACTAGATGGTTTGGAAATAACTACCCACCATGAAACATACGATGAGCTACGTCAATTAGTCCCTACTGCGATCGTTAACGAACGAAAACGCTATATCGATCGAGGTAAAATTCTGACCACGGGCGGGATATCGGCTGGTATTGATGGCTCTTTATATGTTGTAGATAAACTTTTAGGTCGAGAAATCGCCAGAAAAACAGCAATTTATATGGAATACGATTGGCAACTAGAAACTGTAATAAATTAAGCCAGCACCAATCTTATAGATCGTAGTTGCTGTATTTGCCAAATGAGGAGCGTGTTGTGAAGAAATACTATCTTAATCCCGGGACTTTGCCAGATTGGAGTAACTATTTCTCCCAAGTAGCTGTAATTGAAAAAAATGGAATCAAAACTATCTATGTAGCTGGACAAGTTGGAGTAGATCGCGACAAGAATTTAGTTGGTAATGGTAAACTGCAAGCTCAACTGAAACAAACCTTCAGTAATCTTCAAACTGCCTTGACAAGCGTTGAGGCGACCATGGCAAATGTTGTCAAAATGAATATCTACGTGGTGAATTATCAGCCCTCAGATGCAGAAGCGATCGAAAAAGCCATACGACAGCACTTTAAGATGGGTCAACTTCCAGCAATGTCTTTAATTGGCGTACAAGCCCTAGCAGAAGAGAGATTTCTGGTGGAGGTCGATGCTGAAGCTGTAGTGGATAGCAATGAATAAATTTAAGAAGTCTGAAAATGTCTGAGTTTGGGATAACAGACTAACAAAAACGTGGCATCGCGATCGAGTTTTTAACTATCAAAAGGAGAGACAATGAAAATATACGGCGATCTTCAATCGGGTAATTGTTATAAGGTTAAGCTGTTATGTGCTTTGTTAGATATCGAGCATGACTGGATAGAAGTTGATATCTTAGCAGGTGACACTGATAAGCCTGAATTTTTAGAGAAAAATCCTAATGGAAAAATTCCTTTATTAGAATTATCTGATGGTCGATACCTTTCTGAGTCCAATGCGATTATCAATTTTTTGGCTGCTGGTAGCGATCTTTTACCTCAAAACGTTTTCGAGTTAGCTAAAGTTCAACAGTGGCAGTTCTTTGAGCAGTACAGTCACGAACCCTACATCGCAGTTGCTCGATTTATTGCCAAATATTTAGGCTTGCCCGAAGAACGCAAAGCAGAATACGAATCTAAGCAAGCTGGGGGCTATAAAGCACTGAATGTCATGGAAAAACAGCTTAAAAAATCTAGGTACTTAACGGGGGATAATTTAACCACTGCTGATATTTCCTTATATGGCTATACCCATGTTGCAGGAGAAGGTGGTTTTGACCTGACCAAATACCCAGCAATTCAATCATGGCTCGACAGGATTGCTTCAAAACCGAAATATATAGGCATGAACTAATTGGCATTTATCCAACGGTCATTTCAAACTAAGACATTACTCAGGTATTAATATGGACGAGGTACTTACGAGAGAGCGCGAAAGTTCCCTAAAAATAACTAAGGCATTCTGTGTGGGACAGGCAAAATCTGCCACAGGATCGCTTTATTCCTTGTTAGCACGCTCCTATCGTGCTGCTCACGAACCCGAGCGCGCCGAAACCTTTAAGATGATTCTGCGGCAGTCCGAGGGAGAAATTGACACTGATTCATTTGATGACTATCTTCGTCAGCGCGATCGCCGACTGAACCTGGAATACGATATTGCCTGGGCATATCAATTTATCATCGATCGCTTACTAACAGTTTTCCTTGAAGCTAAATTTATCGTTCTGATCCGAGATCCCTACACCTGGCTGCAATCTACAGTGGGGCATCTAATTAGTCGTCAACTTCCACCCGAAGTACCTCCGTTTTTGGACTGGTGGTTTAAACCCGAACAGTACCCCCATACCAGTCTCGATCGCGCATTAGAAGCCCAGGGCGTTTATTCGATCGCCGCTTTTGTATTATTTTATTAATACAGATTGTAGTTCTTCAATCATTCGATCTTCTTGACCTGCAATCCAAGCAGCAAAGCGTCTAGCTAGTACGGGAGCAAAAACTAGGGTGCTGGTAAACCCAGAAAAGAGATAAATTCCTTTTGTTTGGGCGAGATTACCGACAAGAGCGATCGCCCGATTGTTAAATGCCACCAAACAACTATGGCAAGTACCTGGGATGTCTTCTAATAGAGGTAAAATATAGCCTACCCGTTCGCGGATTTGGCTTTCGGCAGTATAGGGATTTAGTTTGGCTTTTGGGTTGGGAGCGATCGCGCTAATTTGTCCCATGCAGATGCTACCGTCGAGAAACTGTACCGCACCAGGATCGAGAATTACCTTGGCTGGTAGCTCGTAAGGAGGATTCCAGGCATCGGGTTCTATTTCTTTGGCTTTGTCTTCGAGGATAAATCTTTGTTGGACGGCGGGCATAACTATCGTACCCAATTCTAATTCTACGGGGGGAGTAAGAATTAATTGAGCGTGGGTGAAATAGTTACTGACTTGAATTTTGGCTTGTTGCAAAAGCGATCGCGATAGTCCCCCCGCACAGACGACAGTATTATCGGCATGATAGGTATTGACCTCAGTTTTGACCCCAACTACATCATCTCCCTGACGCAACAGATCTACTACTCGTTCGTAGATAATTTTGCCTCGATTGCGTTCAAAAGCCCGAAGATAGGCATCGGTAGTTTTCTGGGGATGAATATGTCCGTGAGGTAATTTCAACGCTCCTGCGATCGCATTCGGATTGAGTAACGGCTCTAAAATACAGGCATCATTGACGCTCAATAATTCGGGCTTAATGGCAAAGCGATCGTAATTATCGGCGATGATTTCAGGATCGTCTTGGCGATCTATGGTTAAGACTAGATCTAACTCTCGAAATTCCGTATCCGCATCTAACTCCTGGGAGAGACTACGATGTAGCTTGATTCCCTCTTCTCCCAGAGTTCTGGTCAACTTATCTGTCCCCGACCAATAAGCCAGGCCACCATAACTATATACAGTGGCATTATCGGGAGTTTCATCTTTTTCCAACAACAGCACTTTAAATCCTTGCTGACTAAGTTCGTAAGCCAGACAAGCACCTGTTATTCCCGCGCCGATTACAATCCAGTCGTATGTACTCATTTAGATAGCTGCGTTTTGATTTATTGGTTTTTAGCTATCAGCGATCGAATTTTAGCCATTAGCTTTTACTACTTAGCATATAATTTTGCTTGAGCTTATTGCCAGAGAGACTCTAGCTCATTAATATCGTAATCGGTTAAGGGACGGGAGCGCGAAGATTTTTTTCTATCCGATCGAGTGTAATAATCGCTCTTGAGCGTCAAATATTCGATCAGGTTTAAGGCGATGGCTATAAGTCTTTTATTATCTAGTTTGAAAGATATTTTGCACCATTGGTTTATCGACTCCTGCTGCTGCGCGGTCTAATTCTGCCACTTCTCCTGCGTCCAGTCGCCAACCAAGGACAGCAATGTTGTCCTGGGCTTGTTTGACATTTTTTGCCCCTGGGATCGGGATTGCACCTTTAGCAATACACCAATTTATCGCTATCTGTGCCATAGTTTTGTTGCGGTATTGGGCGATCGCCTTCAAACAGTTTAAAAGCGATTGGGCTTCGGGGACTAATCGTCTAAATAGTAAACCCCGTAAGCCTTTGGGATAGGTACTGGGGTCGGTGTATTTTCCTGTCAAGATTCCCAAACACAGAGGACTATAGGCAATTAATTTTATGCCCAATTCATCGCAAGTTTCCTTAATCCCCAGTTCAGTTACGGGATAGGTAGACAAAAGAGAATATTGCACCTGGAGAGTAGCAATGGGTACACCACGACTGCTAAATTTCTGATGAATTTTCTTTAACCTTTTTGTTCCGTAGTTGGAAAGTCCCACCCCCTTCACTAAACCCCGTTCGTATAAATCGGCTAAACCATCTAACAATTGCCATTCTTGCCAAGGAAAATAATTAGCCGTTGACCAGTGCATTTGCACTAAATCAATTTTTCCCATACGTTCTATTGAAGCTTTGCCCGCTTTGACCATCGATTTTCTGGTTAACCGCCAGGGATAAGCAGCCAGTTTAGTCGCCAAACAAATATTATTTTTATTTACTCCCCTATATTCCCGCTCAAATTTTCCCAGGAGCTTTTCACTCTGACCGTTGAGTTTACCAGTACCATAAGAATCACCAGTATCGAAGAGAGTCACACCATTACTAACGCAAAGATTAAAGACTTCTTGCAGTTCGTCGTCCATACTGCGATCGTAGCCCCATAAAAGACGGTTGCCCCATGCCCAAGTTCCACAACCCATCTGAGGTAAAATCAGTTTTTTGCTAGTTGACATCATAAGGTTTTATTTTAATTTGATAGGATATTAAAAATTAAATCAGCTAAAATTAGCGGAATAAGCGAAAGTTGCCAGAAAAATAGCAATTATTCATCAAAAACTAGAGCTTTAGATTGACGAAGTGAACGCAAGCCCTGTCGTTTCACGGCAGGGTACTGTTCACAAGGCTCAAACGCAACTTAGCTAGATACCCTAGAAACTCCTGACAAAAGGCAAAACATGAACTCGCAAATCCCTTTAGGTTCAGTTATTCAAGGTTCTTTAACCAAAGGTTTAGAAGTAAGACTACATCCTGATGTATCCGTAGAAGATATGCGAGTCGGCAAATTCCTAGTCGTACAAGGGATCAGATCTCGTTTCTTTTGTTTATTAACGGATGTATCTTTAGGATGTTCGAGCGATCGCATTATCGCCAATCCGCCCCCGATTGAAGATACTTTTTTACGGGATGTCTTGGCAGGAAGTGGTACTTATGGCACTGTCGATCTCGCGCCGATGCTGATGTTTACCCCCACTGCTACTAAAAGCGATTATTCTACCTTACCCATAGATCCAGATCGCGATAAAAATACTAGTCTGGGTTCGCTACAGGCTCAAACTAGCACTGAGATGGAATTGTTACCCGTTAAAACAATTCCTGCCCACTTCAGCCAGGTATACGAAGCTACTGAAACCGATTTTCGCAGCGTTTTCGGTTGGGAAGACGATCCTTTTCGCCGTAACTTTTCTGTCGGTCGTCCTTTGGACATGGATGTTCCTGTCTGTATCGATCTAGATCGTTTTGTCGAACGCAGTAATGGTATTTTTGGTAAATCTGGGACGGGTAAATCATTTTTAACTCGTCTTTTGCTTTCTGGAGTGATTCGTAAGGATGCAGCAGTCAATTTAATGTTTGATATGCACTCCGAGTATGGCTGGGAAGCGATGAAGGAAGGCAAACAGGTAAGTACCGTTAAGGGTTTACGCCAGCTGTTTCCAGGTAAAGTAGAGATCTATACCCTCGACCCCGAATCGACCAAACGCAGGGGGGTTAGGGATGCTCAAGAACTTTTCTTGAGTTACGACCAAATAGAAATTGAAGATTTAAAACTAGTAGCATCAGAATTGGGACTTTCTGAAGCAGCAATGGATAATGCCAATATCCTCTACAACGAATACGGCAAGTCTTGGATTATGCGTTTGGTCAACATGACCAACGAAGACATCAAAATTTTTTGCGAAGCCAAACAAGGACACCAAGGTTCGATCTCATCTTTGCAGCGCAAACTGATGCGTTTAGAAAGCCTGAAATATATTCGTTCCGCTTGTCCCCACAATTATATCGAGCAGTTGATTCAAGCTTTGGATGCAGGCAAAAATGTGATCATCGAATTTGGTTCGCAGTCCAATATGCTCTCTTATATGTTGGCAACCAACATGATTACTCGTCGTATCCATGCTAGCTATGTTAAAAAAGCCGATCGCTTTTTGCAAACCAAAAACCCCCTCGATAAACCCCGTCAACTAGTAATCACCATCGAAGAAGCACACCGCTTTCTAGATTCTAGTATCGTTCACCAAACTATCTTTGGTACGATCGCTCGTGAGATGCGGAAATATTTTGTTACCCTACTGGTAGTCGATCAGCGTCCATCGGGAATTGATAACGAAGTTATGTCCCAGATTGGTACTCGCGTCACCTGTCTGCTCAATGATGAAAAAGATATCGAAGCAATTTTTACGGGAGTTTCTGGGGGGGGGAACTTAAAATCTGTCTTGGCAAAACTAGACTCCAAACAACAGGCTTTAATTCTCGGTCATGCTGTACCTATGCCTGTGGTAGTGCGGACTCGCGCTTACGATGCTCAATTCTATCGTGAGATTGGTTGTACTGACTGGGAAGAAATGACCAATGAAGATGTTTATGCAGCAGCAGAAATTGCCAAAGCCGATCTGGGGTTTTAGTAGGGGCGAACGGCAGGAAAGCCCCTACGAGGAATACAAACAACTCCCATGCAAAAAGAGAAGGTAGAACGCTTTCAACCTCCTCTGATTTACCTTCTGACATCTTCATATTTAGTTTTGATTTTTTACTCAAGCATTTTAATTATCTAAACATCAGAAGAATTTATTGGCCATTAGTGTTTTCTTGAGAAAGGTCGCGCAAGAAAGGAGTAACCACGTTATTGTAAATTTGCTCCACACTATCAACTATGACTTTAGTATCAATATTGTTAACTGGAGGAGGAGTTGTACCCTGAGTAGTTGTAGTACTACCAGAAGTGCTAGGGGAATTTACAGTACTGCTAGAACTAGCAGAATAGCTGGTTTGAACCGCATTAGAATTACCGCTGAGATATAGATGGTCGATTACTTTACCTTCATGGACTCTTTTAGTAATTTGCCAACCAGGATTGAGAATAATTTTCATCGCGCCATTACTCAAACCATTAGTTTCACCGATGACCATACTTGGTTTTGAGGGATCTTTATGGAATGCCACCAATTGTAATTCGCCGTTATTTTGGACTATTTTAACTACATGAGCAACTCTGTCATCTTGACCGTCAAGGCGGAGAGTATAACCGTTGGTGTTAATAATACGACGGCAGCTATTAGTGTGGTCAAAATTTAAAAGTAACATATCCACTTCGATCGGGGCAGAACCAGATTCTTGCCAACACTGTCTCTCTCCAGAAATTTGTTCGATGATTTCTAAACGATGCTCTTTGTAACCAAAGGGTACAGCTACTACGGCAAATTCATCTTGACTAACTTGTTGCTCTTGGAAAGAAACTGCTTTAGCTTGAGGAGCAACCATCACTGTAGTACTGGCGATCGCGGATAGAGCTAAAAATAATGATTTAATGCGGTTGATAGATTTCATTTTAGAAAGCCTCTATATTATCTTGTTTAAGTTGTTATTTCTTATTAGTTCTGGAGTTTATTTTTTATGCACTTTCAGATGCTGTTGATTGAAATAACAAGCTATAGAGACTTACCGTGGTTAACTTTTAACTACTACTCCCCTCCTTCCTCGTTCCTAATTCCTCAAATCACCACCACTTGAGTTGTAAATAACCTTTTTCTGGTATTTCTAGCTCTTTTTCGCTTAACCAATCCATTTCTTTGTAAGTTCCAAAGACCCTATCCCACCAATCTACTGCCAAACCAAAGTTATGATTCCACTGGTTATATTTGTGGTGTACGTAGTGAACGGGCATTTTGAGCCAAAAACATTTAGTAGGATTTTCGTGCTGCAACTGATGAGCGTAGGCAGAAAATAGAGCATAAACTATAGTCCCAGACATAAAGCTGATGCCCACAGTCACAGAGATTAGAAAGGAAAAAAGACCGACTGGAATCACCATCGAATAATCTTTAAATTCGGGCAATACTCCCTGAGCGGAATTTTCCTTGTGATGATTGTAATGAGGAATAATATCTCGACCAAAACGGGGGTCTATATGCATCAGACGATGCAGCCAATATTCTAGAAAACTAGCGAAAATAAACGCTAAGAGAAAAGAAGTAATAATCTGCAACATGATTTTAGATTACCTCTACGGGTCGATAATGGGTATAGATCTAAATTGAATCGCTTTACCATGATTTTACTGCGCTTTTGGGTTGAGTAGACGACAACCAACCAGTAAATTTTTCTTTTCTCTTCCCTGATTGATTTATAGGGCTAATTGTCTGTAATTACATCTTCTACAGGGCGAATAATTGTTTGAGAATTGCTTTGGGGTTGAAAAATGGCTTGGATACCTTCGTCTAAAGTTTCTGCCATGACGATTTGATTATCATAGATGACAATCACTCTGGCTAAAGCAGGTAGGCTGTTTTCTTCTGCCTCGATGTATAAAGGCTCGACATAAAGTAGGGATTGTTCGATCGGAATAATCAAGAGATTCCCCTGAATTGCCCGCGAACCTTCTCGATTCCAAAGCGATATTTGTTGGGAGATTACAGGATCTTGGTTGATTAGGGCTTCGATTTGATTGGGGCCAAAAATTAGCTTTTGTTTGGGAAATTTATAAAGTAGTAGTTTGCCATATTCTTCTCCGTCGGATCTAGCTGCCAACCAGGCAATTAAATTAGGACGACTGGTAGGGGTATAGGGATGCAATAAGATAAATTCTTCTTGGCTGGCGGTAGGTAGCTTCATAATCAGATAGTAGGGTGCTACCGCTTGAGATTCTGTACCATAGATCTCTCTAGGAATTTGCCATTGATCTTCTCGGTTATAGAATACCTGGGGATCGATCATGTGGTAAGTCAGCAATCTTTCTGACTGAATACTAAATAGATCTTCGGGATAACGGATGTGACGACGCAACTCCGAAGGCATTGCGGTGAGAGGTTTAAATAACTTGGGAAATATTTTGTCCCAAGTCTGAATCATCGGATCGTCAGGATCGGCAATATAAAAGTCTACTTTGCCGTTGTAGGCATCTACTACTACCTTGACGGAGTTACGCAGATAGTTAAATTGATTTTTTCCTGGATCGGAATAGGGATAGCGATCGCTCGTGGTATAGGCATCAATAATCCAATAAAGATAATCTCGATTGTTGTTGGAGTCATTGGGATTTGCTGTTACTAAGTAAGGATCGCGATCGTAATTGAGAAAAGGTGCGATCGCTTTGATTCTATTTTTAATATTGCGTCTAAATAGCAGCTTTGTATCTGCGGTAAAGTCTTGGGCAAATAACATCTGCCAATCTTTGAGATATTCAGCAAACATCATCCGTCGGAAGTAATTACCAATCTCGATCCCACCAGTACCATCGTAGGTGTTGTAAACGTTTTCTTCGCCACTGGGAAAATCTAACTCCTTTACCTTAGTCGAGGTCATCACATAGGGGTTGGTCAATTCACCATAATAGATCCGAGGCTTGCCTATGGGAATACTATTGCGAATTACCTCATCGGATACCGTCAGCATCCCTGATTCTGGGCTTCCCGTGCCAATATCTTTAACGTAGTAGTAGGGCAAACCACTTTCTGCAACCCGATTCACAGGAGAGAGCGTAAAGCCGTAACCATGAGTATAAATTAGATGTTCGTTGACCCAGGTTTTAGCAATATCGATCACTTGACCATAATCTAATTCTCTGGCTGCAATGATTACCTGTTGTTTGTCAGCATCCTCTACACTGCCATCTTCGCTCAACAGATAGCGGTCTATATCGGCATCATGAAATTGATAGTAGGGACGAATTTGCTGTAGTTGGCGATTGGTTTGTAAAATTGGGCGAGTATCCCAAAGACGAATATTTTCAATCGTCGAGCCGTTATTTTCGATGTCTTGAGCGGTTAATTCTCCACGAGGATTAAAAGTTTTTGCTTCAATATTATCTAAGTTAAAGGCTTTACGAGTCATAGTAATACTACGCTCGATATAAGGTTTTTCTTTAACTAATTCATTGGGTTGTACCACCAACAGTTGTACCGTAGCACTAAAAAAATTGCTGAGGGCAAATATTAATAAATAAATTGTAAAGGGAAGAACCAAGAAGATAATTCTTCTGAATTTTAGCTGTTGTAGCTGGAGATTTTGATAGCCAGTAAAGCCTTTATAAACTAACCAGCAGACAATCAAAATTGAGACTAAGGTTAAAGACACCTCGATCGGTAATTGAACTTTGATGTCGGTATATCCCGCACCATAAACTACCCCGCGAAAACCGTAAAGCAAATCAAAGCGATTGAGCCAATGTTGAATAGCTAAGCTCAACATTACTCCCGCACCTAAAAAAGAAAGGTGACGGAGTTGAAGTTTGGAGAAACCAGGGAAACGTCCTTGAGATAAGCTATTTCCCGATAGTAAATAAAATAAAGCGCAAGCGATTAATGCCGTACAAGATAAACCAGTTAACCAAGTTTCTAATAATTGCCAAAGCGGTAAACGAAAAATATAAAAGCCAATGTCTTTTTGAAACTGAGCATCGACATAATTAAAGCTAGAAGGATTTAAAAACCGCAGGATATTTGACCAATTACCCGCAGCAATAAAACCAAAGACGAGACTAATTAAACCCGCGATCGCGCTGATACTAATTCGGGGTTTCCACAACAACATTACTACCGAGATAATTACTATCGATACTTGATAGATATATTGCCAAAGAAAACTTTGCCAATCGAAACCATCTAAAGCTGGCTTTAAACTCCAAGCTAGCTTGGGTAGCTGATAAGTCGTCTGCCAAATAGCTAATGCTATTCCCGTATAGTAGAGAAGGATCGAGGCAATCAAAACTGCACTAGAGATCGCAGCTAAGAGTAAAAAAGGTAATTTTAGCCGAGGTGAATAGATTGCTTGGCTGGGATAGCGTCTGACGGGTAAGTCTTCACCCAAGGTAATCTTGGTGATAGTAGAGGTAGCCAGATGCTTTTGCTGAGGTATATAGGGAATTCCCGAATCATACCAATCATCTTTTGGCAGCCATTGCCATTGCCAACGATTTGCCAACCAGAGATTGAACCCTAAAAATATTGCCGAAATCAGACTAATCAAAAACCAAAGACTATACTGACTTACACGACGAATCAGAAACGCCGAAAGATAATCAACCTCCTGAAACCAAAGTACTTCTGCAAACAAACGTGCTATGATTTCAAATACTAGCCAAAAGCCGAAGGTAACGGCGATCGCCATGTAAATCGAGCGATAAAGACGTTTCATATTTCTTCTGGTGCGATCTCAAGTACGTACCTGGTTTGCAGATCGGGTTTCAAAATGTACGCACTTTCTAATTTTAATTCAAAAAACGGCTGATAGGCATAACCAAGGACAAAGAACAAAGAACCAATAACTAATGAGATGAAATCTCAAATAGAATTATTGTAGTAATCAATTATGCTTTGACGGTAAAATAGAGGCATTCCCGTATCGTAGTATTGTCCCTTAACTAAATAGGCGATCGCCATATTTTGTTGTCTTAATTTTTCCAGGCAAGTTGTTAGTTGAAATTCTCCTTTGTAACGGAGGTTATTGTCAATTTCAGCAGCTAATAAATTAAATATTTCCGACTCTAAAATATACATACCAAAAACACCTAAAAATTGATTTTCAGCCATTCCAGGTACTCTTAAATATTTCTGAGCGTATTCTAAAGTTGGTTTTTCATAGATCTGAGTAATTTCTAAAATAGATTGGTTGGTTTTCCAATTGCCAGCAACACAACCAGCCTTATGAATAATATCTCCACTCATCACAGTGATACCAATGACGCTAGTATTTACCCGCTCGTAGATATCAAGCAGTTGTTTGGCACAAGAAATCTCTATTTGGGAAGTATAAACATGATCTCCTAAAAGTAATAAAAACGGTTCATTATTTACCCAGTCTTTAGCACAAAAAACTGCATGACCAAAACCTTCTGGTTCGGTTTGTCGCAAAATAGTCACGCGATCGCCAAGCTCTTTTAAGTACTGGCTATATTGTCTGTTTTCTGCTGAAAGTTTTTGCCATAGTTCGGGTTGGGGCGAAGAATGAAAAAAATCTTCAAACAAATCGCGATCGCTTTGTTGCACGACAATTCCTATTTCTTCGATACCCGCGCTAACTGCTTCTTCGACAATAGCCAGAATAATTGGTTTGGCACGTCCATCTTTGTCGATAATGGGAAACAATTCTTTTTTCAAAGCTTTGGTAGCAGGATACATTCGCGTTCCAAAACCTGCTGCTGGAATTACAGCTTTTCTAACTGATTTATTAGACATCTAATTGAATTAAAACTTGAGATGTTTTAAATCATATAATATCCAAGACTTTAGAAGTGGCTAAACTGACTAATCAGGTACGTGCTAAATACCGTTTAAGACCTTTACGCTCCAATTGCCGATTATACAAAGCGGCTCAAAATCACACAGTAAATATGGTCAAAATGAGAAGAATAAGTCATACAGGTTCTGATGGTTCTAGTGTAGGGGTTCGGGTAAAAAGAGTTGGGTATCAATATTCAGCAGTTGCTGAAAATGTTGCCAAAGGTCAAAAAACTCCCTCGCAAGTTGTACAATCTTGGATGAACAGTCCTGGACATCGCAAGAATATTCTTAATCCTAAGTATACTGAAATTGGAATTGGGTACTCAAATAATTATTGGACTCAAGTATTTGGTAGATCGCGATGAAATAAGGGTGCGCTCAAAAACAATTGGTAGAGGAGAAAAGACTCAGATCGATTAAATACTTTGTGGTTTTGATAACTTTTCTCTTGACTCTTAAAGCTGATTTATGGCTTGAAAAAACACCACACTTTCATTAATAATTTCCGCTCGGGCGATCGCCTTGGAAGAAGGTGTTACTAGCTCGGCAAAAAAGTGAATTGTTTAACTACTAATTCCACAGGTAGAAAAATGGAAAAAATAATAGATTTTGTTAAAAGCTTATTTTCTCCCAAAGCTTTGTTAGGTTTTATCGTTGGTATTGCCATAGGTTTCATGGCGACAAAGATAATTAATATTACTCCTGAACATAATATCCATATTGGAGAATTTTTTGCTGCCATATTGGTGAGTATGTATTTTTGGCTTTACTGCGTACAAGTCAAAATTAAATTAGCAATACCTTTTAAATTTATAATCGCCTTTTTAATTGTTGCTCTATTGTCTATTGATAGTTTGTGGTTAGTTCGTCAGCCAATTCTGCTATTTGTCGCAGGTAGCCAAGAAAACCCCAACGTTCCACCTTTTGATACTTTAAGCTACATGATTAGCTACGGTATTATTTGTGTGTTTATTGGCGGTTTGATAGAGACTATTTGGGGCATTGAAAAGAAAAATTCTTCCCAATAGATAAACGAATGTCTTCGCTTACAACAAGTCAGGAACTATTAGTTTATGTGCCGTATGAACTGGTGCATTATCTAGCTGAATAATATGTATTTCTTGACTGTATGCTTGGGAAAACTGTTTCAAAAAACCCCCTAAAAAATCGCAATTAAAATGTGAAAACTCATAGAAGAAGCTTCTACCCTTTAATGGGTCAACTAATCCATATATATAGTAGTAGCTATAATGCCATTGGAAAATCTTTGGTACTCCAGACATCCCAAAAATTTTTTATTTTTGTTATTCTACCAAGTCTCTCATTACTTTTGATAAATGGTATAACCACTAACCACTAACTCCGAATTCCGAACTCAGGGGCGACCCCGCGTCTATCACGGATACCGCTGAGTCAACGACTTGCTTCGCAAACGCATATCGGCGTAAGACGTTTATCCCCGAATGGGGGTTTATGCCCGAATGGGTGCAAGGGAATGCGCCCCTGCACGAATTCCGAACTCTCAAATCATTGCCAGTTGCCTACCAAAACATAAGGGGCCCAATAGTAAGGATGGGGTGGTATATTCTCAAGTTCTGGGGATGGGGGATTATTATCTAAAAAATCAATTAAAGACAACTGAGCCTTCCTTAGAGCGGATACTTTTTTGGCCGCTGGGTTTTCAAATTCGCGATAAAACTGGCTCATTAGTCGAGCGGTGGAAGCATCATCCACCGACCAGAGCGAAGCTATAGTACTACTAGTTCCCGATCGCACGGCGACTCCTGCTAAACCTAATATCGCTCGTTCGTCTCCCGTAGCCGTATCACAAGCACTGAGAACTACTAATTCTGGTTGAGTATTGCCAGAACTGAGTAAAGTACTTAAAGTTTCAATATCAATTATTTCGCGATCGCCCGTGACGATAAATGTTTGTTCGGGATCGGAACTAAAGACTCCATGAGTCGCTAAATGGATGACGGAAAAATCCGCTTGCAGTTGTTGTTTGATACTCGCGCTAGTAAATTCTTGATTTAGTAATTGGCGAGTTTGAGGAAAGATATCTTCAATTTGCTCTAATTCTAGAGGAACGTTGGCGAGAGCGGGAAAAATATTGCCTCTAATTTCCACCTGCTGGCTTAAACCCGCTGCTAATACTTTGACATCTTTTTTCGGGGTTGGTTGGGGATCGAGTAACTGTAAACTGGGGGCGAGAGCTACTGCATACTTTTCTAGCAGATATTGTTGACCATCATAAAGGGCAGCAATTGGTACATTTTGGAGTCGTCCGTTGAGGACAAATACGAGAGTCTCGACCCGCTCGGCAGTTAAGGTGGGAGTCAAAGGTTCAATTAACCAGCGATATATCTGTTGCATCATTGGTAAGAGGGTCTGCATATTCTCAGTAACTTCTTCAGGGTCGAGAGGAGTCGTACTAAAAATATTGACCGCAGAATCGTTGATGCTGGGATTGTAAAGATTGTCGTAGATTAGATCTATAGTTTGGTTGACAGTCGTTTCGGGAACTTTAGTAGTAAATCTTTGTAATGGTCGGTTGGGTAGAGACAAAATTATCTCTAGGCGATCGCCTAAAACAATGGGATAGATAACCGCAGCTTGAGGATCTAACTTGTCAATGGTTACAGCCACATCCGCAGTTTCTAAACAGGGGTCTTGAAAAAAGTTGTCTAATTCTGCTAGTTGCAAAGATTCAATCACTTGACGCGCTAGCTCTAAATTAGAAGAAGTTTGATTATTTATCGCAGCAAATTGCAGCGATTTTTGTGCTTGAAAAGAATCTGCCCTTAGCAGTAAGTTAGCTAAACTCAAATATACTGGTCTGACTTCTTGTAGAAAATCAAATTGCACCACTTGATTATTAGCGTTGAGATCGGCGCGAAGCGACTGGAGAGTATTAAAAGCCGAAGTGTATGCCGAAATCGCTTCGGGAATTTTGTCTTGTTGTTCTAATATTTGACCCAATTGGGACTGCCAGAGATAAATTACTTCCCTAGCATCATTAACAATACTTTGTCCTTGGGCAGTAATTAAAGCTTGGTTGGTAAAAGCAGTCGCCTGGGATAATTCTCCTTGCAGAGCATAATATTGACCCAAATAACCTAAAGCATAACTTTCTCCTAACCTATCTTCGATCGCCTTGGCTTGAGCTAAAGCGGTTTGTAAAATTGATTCTATCTTTTCGATTTGTCCTAACTTTAACAGGCTAAGAGTATAGTTAATTTGAGCATAGATACCCTGATGACTGGCAGCGATCTGACTCCAACTGTTGTCAATGGCAGTAATTAAATTGTTTTTGGTCTTGGTTAATCTAAGCTCTAGTAAATTAGAAAAATTAGTTGCAGCATCCACCAAACCAGTTTGCTTGAATCGTTGCCAGGTCTTAATCCGTCTTGTAGTTTGACTTTGCCACCAGTCTTCGATTTCAATTAATAAATCTAGATAATTAAGTCGTGCCTGGATTTGGGTAATAGGTGCAGCACGGTTGAGAGTAGCAGCGTTTTCGTAAGCACTAAAGGCATCTTGATAGGGTTCTAAAGCCAGTTTTGGTTCCTGGCGGTCGATAATTTCTGTAATCAGATCGTAACTCCAGCGATCGCGAGTTTGATTTGCCAAGGCTTGCTCGACATTACCCAAAGCTAAAAGGGTCGCTCCTAGTTGGGGATAATTTTCCAGAGCGGATTTACTTAAATTTAATACTGTTTGCGACTGTTCTAGTCTACCTCTGCGGAGTAGTACGGAACCAAGACTGCGTAAACCGACACCCTGAGTCGTTGAGATCCTGGTTTGACTTTTAATTTCTTCAACTAACTGGTTTATTTGCTGACTACTACAATCAGGCTTCTCAACCTCGAAAGCTGTGAGTAAAGTATTACAAGCTTTGGGATACAATCCTAGTTCCTGCAAAACTTGAGCTTGATTGATTAAACTTTTGCTGGTTCCCAGGCGATCGCCCTGTTCTCGATATGCTACTGCGGCTTGTTGCCAGGTAATGGCTGCGGAGGGTAGTTTGCCCGCACCATAAAGTTGTTGCGCCTCTAGTGCCAACTCTAGGGCATTCGGCTCCTGAGACTGGACGGGCCAATGTAATGTTACCGCTAACCAAAAAGCAACTAGAAAAATTAAAAATCGTTTAACACTGATCATAAAAAGTACGGGAGTAGTGAAACCAACGTGCTATCGGCCGTTGGAGCGTCAATAATTATTTAACATTGGTTGTTATCAAAATAAATCGTATTGCAATTGCAGATAAACTCCACTTTCTTGTAAAGTATCATCCTTTGAATCAGTATTAATCAGAGGAATACCCCAATCTATCCGCCCTGATAACCGTTCTTCTGTCTGAAAGATTAAACCAACTCCTGTACCCAATAGAGTACTAAACTCTGTTTCTTCGCCATCGGCATTCCAGCCCGTACCAAAATCGATAAAGGGACTAACCTGAAGACTAGCATCAATCTGGGGCAAGCGAGCAATAGGCAAGCGTAATTCTGCACTGGCAGAAAAACCATTGTCGGTAAGTAGAGCATCTTGACGATAACCGCGCACTGTGGCAGCACCGCCCAAGCTAAATTGCTCTGTAGGTATCAAAGGTTCGGTAGCTAACTGTAACTGCGAGCGTAAGAGTATAGTCGAACCAACAGCAGGAATACCTCTAGGAGTACTTAGCAATCGTAAATAGGATGCCTGTCCTCGCCAGGCAAAAAATTGGCTATCAGGCTCTTCAGCGTTAATTGTGGCATCAAAGACATCAAGCCCCAGATCGAATTGCGAACGAATAGCAATTACTTGTCTGGGATTGCGCTGTAACCATTCTTGACCCAGACTCAAAACCGAGGTACGAATTTCTCCTCGGCTATTAGTTCCTGGAGAGATCGGTTCTGGCTCATCGAGAACTGTAATCTCGCTTTCTCTTCTGGATGCAGTCAGACTGAGAGCAAATTCTTGACTTACTTCTGGCTTGGCCGTACGGATAATTGGTTGTCGCCAAGTTAAATTGTAGTTACGAGATTCAATATCAATGTCTGCATCTTCAAAGTCAAATTCGACAATTTCATTTTGAGTCAAACTAAAATCAAAGCTAAGAGTACCCTCACGGGAATTAAGCGGTAAAACATAACCGCCTTCATAGCGATCGCTACCGTCAGTATTGAGATAGCTAAAGGAAAATTTATCTCCAATTCCAAACAAATTAGCTTCGGTTAAACTTACGCCTCGTTCAAAAGTACCAATACTAGGGTTACGATTGTTGTTTAATCTAGCCTGCAAAGTAAAGGTATCCGCCCCTTTAACTGCAACTGACAAAGAATTAGTTCCTGGTCTAATTCCCGCAGATAGTTCTGCATCCACACTTTCAATCAGGGGATTTAGTTGTAGTAACTGTAGTGCTTCTTGGAGTCGATTGATGTTGAGAGGGGTTGAAGTGCTACTAGTTAGGCGATCGCGAATATATTTTTCTTGCAGTCTTCCTTGAGTAACCTCGACCTCAATCTCGGTTAAACTACCTTCAACTATCTGGATTTTTACTGTCGCCGAATCAAGATTTTGTTCGGGAATATAAGCCCCAGAGGTAATGTATCCCTGGTTGACATAAAATTCGGTAATCGCATTGGCTGCTTGGATCAATTGAGCAAAGGAAATTGGTTTGCCAACAAAATCGGCGAGTGCCTCTCTTAATTCTGCCTGAGTAAATACCGTATTCCCAACCAATTCAAATTCTTCAACCACAATTGTCCCAGGAATATCCAAGACTGATTCTGGTAATGGAGGCGCGTCCAGAGAATCCTCTAAAGGATTGGGATTAGGAGGTAACGGTTGAGGTTGCGGCGGTTGGGGGCGATCGGGAGTTAATGGTTCAACAGGCTGGGCGGAGACTGGAGAAGATTGGCGAAATATAGTCAGTACTAATAACAAGCCATAGAGCCAAAATCTTTCGATTTTTTTGAATCCCTGAAATTGTGAAGCCCGATCGAATTGCCGACTGCAAATTAAAGCCCAATATAATCGAAGCTCTGAGGAACTAATTTTGATTTGGTATTTCGAGCGGCACTTAGTGAGATAGTAATTATCTTGAGGAGAGGTCGAGCGATCGCTCCAAGTCATCAAATATCCATCGTTTTTGGTAGTCAAATACCAGTTGACTTTCGATCTAGCAAAGCGTGATTCGGCGAACATAAAAGCTAAAGAAATATATATTGAACACTATCTGGTATGGCAACTTTGACCGTGAAATTTGTCACATTGTAGTTATTGTATGGTTTAATGTTCCACTTTGAAATTGCGGTTTAGATTTTGGTTCTAATTGCCAATCCAATAATGTTTGCAACAGATAAGAAAATAAATGCTATGACTGGATTCAGGTGAGTTCGGAGTCAGTTAACAGTTATCAGTTAACAGTTTCGATCTATTACTTCTTCCCCATCTCCCTGAAGCACCCTCTGCCTATCTGTAGAAAGCTTTAAAGTATTTCCGAAAATTTTTGGTTAGTCGATCTTCACCAATACCTCTTCCGAGATATGTCGCATTCATTCTTATATTTTATATGTCATTTCTCAGTTCACTGAGATCCACTTAACATCTGCCCTGTGCCTTCCGAAGGCTTCTGCTTTCGGTCAAATTATCTTTTTGGTCTGTTACACGCTCGCACTAATAATACCACCACACCTAATAAAACTACTAAACCAGTCCTCAATTTACTATTGAGGCTCAACTGCAAATCTCCTAAATAATTAGAGCCTGATAAGACAACGTGACTGACGGCAAAAATTAAAGCAGGTACGGTTAATAAGTGGATTTTACGCCAACGCGAACCGAGATTTTTAACCGCCAGATCGCTACTGGTAATAGCAGCAGGAAACATTAAAAATAAACTTAAGATTCCACCACCGATTCCCAGACGATGTTGGGGTAACATAAAGGCGATCGCGTCTGGATTCCAGTTTAAGGAATGGTCTAACATATGGGCGGTATGTGCCAGAGATAAGATAAAAGCACCCACTCCAATTGCGCGGCGATATTGCAACGGCGCAGCCCAAACTTCACTTAGAGGACGAGCGGTCAAAGCTAACATCAGCAAAAGTAATGCACCATGTCCTGTATAGTCAATCATGGCATCTGTCCGCAAAAGAGTTAGGATACCAATAGCTAATGTTACCCATCCCCCCAAACGGAATAATTGACTGCGCCGATCCGCACTAATTTTAGAAGCTGATACTCCCACTCCCAACATGGTTGGCGTTGTACCCAAACCAAAACAGAACATGGTTACCGCACCAAGCAAGAGATTGCCTGTTTCTACTGCTTTGAGTTGTGCTGCGTACAAAAAACCACAGGGAATCAAACCCCAAACACTCCCTAGCAGTGCTGGTGTCCACCATCGTCGTTGCGATGCCAGCCGATCCATGCCCGAATTCAATCGATCGTGAATTATCCCCTGTAGTGGATGCAGATAGGGTAAACGGGGTAGCCAGTTGGGTTTAATTTGCCCTAAGCCAAACCAAATTAGCAATATTCCCGTGAAAATTGCCATTATTTGTCTAAAATTACTGCCTATCCCTGCCAACTGTCCACTAGCGACAAAAGCAGAGCCTAAGCCCCCTAGGGCAGCCCCAACTATGCTGTAGCTAATAATTCTGCCAATATTCAGCAGCAAATGAAACCGCCAACTGTTAAATTTTTCGGGGTTGCGGTCTTGTTGGGATAAGGCAAAAGCTACCGTCAACGGGCCACACATTCCAATGCAGTGACCAAAGCTTCCCAAAAATCCTAAAGCAATAACTAGCAGTAGATCTAACACGATTTTGAACCGAACATATTATTAATTTGATTGGAAACCTTGTTAATTAAAGGCAGCGATACTCGGTTTGGAGGTAGTACCAGAATCAGTTTCTGCCGATAAACTCTCGATTACTCCTAAGATTTCCCGTTCAAAGGTGACTTGGGCGCGATTGGTTTTAGCACCAAAATAAAAGCGATCGTCATCTTCTAATGCCCATACTTGGGAATGGGAAAAGTAACTCATCACTACCCCAATCATCAGTAAAGCAAAACCCGTATAAACAATCGGTACGCCAGGATCGGCTTTGATCTGCAAACCAGTGCTGCCAATAATATCGAGTAGTTTAATCTCGATGCCATCAATGTTGACACTTTGACCGATACGAATCGCGCTAGTTAATTCACCCTGTTGGTTATAGATTAATGCTGTCCCCTGCAAGTCTTTGATCAACATCGATACCCCAGAACTGAGATCGGGTTTAGTAGGAATCCAGGTTCCCCAAATATTTCCCGCATCTAAAGTATCTAATTTGGCTACTGGTAATTGAAAGATCGGACTGTTGTTTAACTGCACCCGAATAGCAGCAATACTCCAATTAGTTTGATAGAGAGTTACACCATCGTAACGTAGGGGATGATTGACATAGATAGTGTCTCGTTTTAATTCTTCCCCACTGTCGGCAACAACGGAAAGGTCGGAATAAAATTGGTCGATATCCCCATTATCTGTGTAGTCGATCCAAAAACGATTGACTCTAACCGACCAATCGTCAGGTATCTGAGGTTTAGATAAAGGCCCCAATTCAATAATGTTTTGAATCTTAAAAGTATTGCCACTGGGAATCATTTCCTGGGCAAAAAATCCTGTAAAGATGCCCCACATTCCCCCGACTAGGACAATCAGCATTCCTAGATGTACTATTATCGGCCCGATTCGCCCCACAATACCTTTACGAGCATAAAGCGCGTTATCTTGTCGCCAGACTTTGTATTTTCGCTGTTCTAGTAAAGGAATTAGAGATTTAATCGAACCGCGATCTAACTCTGCGCTGAGGGCTAATTTCTCAAACTGCTTTGGTTTTTGATAGTATTTCCATCGGCGAGCAGCTTTTAATGCGGGTAATTGACGGGTAAAGGTACAGGCGGTTAAGCTTGCACCAAATAAAATTAATAAAGAAAGATACCACCAGGTACTATAAACATGATTCAGACCCCAGGCTAAAATAACTTTCCAGGTCAAAAAGCCATAGAGGGCGGGACTTTCAGGATAGTTTTGTTGATAAAAACTGAGGGTTTCTGCCTGTTCGATAACCGTACCTGTAATACTGACTACAGCGATCGCCAGTAACAAAACAATTGCTAATTTTAAATTAGCAACAATTCCAACCAGACGACGAAACAACAATTTTGGTGTTAAAGATGAATTCATATAGGAAAATCGATTATTGATGCTGAAAAATTTATTAATTAACTTACATCCTTCTTAATTACGCTACCCCAAAATATCGACAATATGCTAGAAGCTTCAGTTAGGAAACTAAAAAAGATTGCTGCTAATCCCTCAACTCCACATCATCTACTGCTTTAATTAGTCAAACACAAAGGCTTTTAAAACTCGACAATGCTTTGAAAAGAATTTCCCGATGCCATTCGCCAAGCTGGTTATTAACCTCGTACCAAATAAAGCGATCGCTTTCTTATAAGATATAGTTATCTCGTTCTCTTATTATCGCAGTACGTAAATTGGTTAAAACTTAAAAGCAAACTGTTCGTAGGTAGCCCTAAAGGACTCGCTTCGCATCGCAGTAGCAAGTAGCAAGTGTCCTAATGTAAGTGCGTATTGCTATAAAAATGGAAAAGGCGCGAAACAGGATGCTGGCATCAATAGACGAAGATCGTTCAACTGTTTTAAGAAAACGGTAGTAGGAGCGGTTCGCGATGCAGTTGCGAAGCCCGCGCACGACTCCCAAGGTAGATTTACACTACCAGTATGTATTAAGGCAATTACCATCCAAATGCAGGTTTTGAGATGGCATAGATGTAACCAAGGTGTTAGCTTTATATGTTTGCGAAAAACTCTGGCAAAATGACTGGGATTTTTATAGCCAACTTGGTAGCCAATATCGGCGATCGCTAATTCCGAACAGCGCAGCAACTCTTTTGCTTTATCCAGTCTTTGTTTGACTAGGTATGTATTGATGGGGAGTCAAACCTGTTGAGAGTTTAAACATTCGGGCAAAATGATAGGGACTCATGGCGCATAAGTTGGCAATCTCAGATAACCTCAGATCGCGATCTAAGTTATCGTTAATTAAAGCGATCGCTCTTCGCAGTTTATATTTCGCCAACCCTCCGCTATATTCGGGAATTTTTGATTTTACCACGCAGTAATTTCGCAACAGATGAACCATGAGTGCAGTTGTTATAGATTTAACATAAAGACGACTACCCATCTGCTTTTCTTTTAGTTCAATCAGCAGCCATCGTGGCATTTGTAACAGCTTTGAATCTGAAGTAGCAAACTGAGGCATAATTTCTAGGCGATCGCTTTTTAGAGAATCAATCGCAGCACTTGTCAAGCTTTCAGGTTCTAAAGTAGGTTGGCGATCGTGTCTGAGATAAATACCGTCCCAATCTTGGCGATCGCTCGTGATTAGGGGAAGACGAGGAAGTATAGGCTCATTTTTAGACATAGATCTCATGAAATAGTTAAATTGCAGCAATTGCTCAATAGTTAGACACGAGGCGATCGCCCTGCAAGTATAGACTACAATAAATTTAGTTAGAACTACTAAAAAGCCTACGTTGTCACTGCGGTTGCAGCGTAGGTAAATCGAGCGAGTAATTGCAACGTACACAGAAACTGGACAAATCGATCGATCTCTGCGATCGCGATCGATAATAAAGAATAGCCGAGTGAGATACAAACAATGCCAGCCTCTAAATCTCTAATTATTGATTCGACAAAAGAAGAGGATATGTTGCAGATTTACCCCTGTCCTTCTCTTCTTTCTAGTAGCAATCTGCATTGGGATCGCATTCACTTGGGATATTACCGTATTCCTCCTCACTCCATTTCTGAAAAAATTTCCAAACAGCATTTGATTCTGATTCATCCTCAGTTACCTCTCAAAATAAATGTAGAGCAGAAGTTTGGCAAACGTTGGGAAAAAAATCACATTCAAGATGGCGATATTATTATTATCCCTGCTAATACTCCTCATCAAGCTAGTTGGGATCGAGAACATAGCTACATTCGTCTCAGTCTCGAACCAGAAAAATTAGCTCATCTCACACCTTTGATAGATTTAGATCCGATTGAACTCGTACCATGTTTTCAAAAAGCCGATCCTCTGATTCTAGGTATTGGACTGGCACTGAAAACTGAAGTCGAATCAAAGGGGATGGGTGGTCATCTTTATATCGACTCCCTAACGAATACGCTAGCAGTGCATCTCTTGCGTCATTACGCTAGACAAAAATTTCCGATTACAGAAAATACAGCTGGTTTGCCGAAGTACAAGTTACAACAGGTTATTGAGTATATCAATGACCAGATCGAGCGCAACTTTACTTTAGCTGAATTGGCTGCGATCGCCAATATGAGTCCTAATTATTTTTCTTATTTGTTTAAACTCTCAACAGGTTATGCTCCTCATCAGTATGTAATTCGACTTAGAGTAGAACGTGCGAAGAAGTTATTACTTCAAGAAAAACTTACTATTGCCGATATTGCCTATAGTCTCGGTTTTGCCCATCAAAGTCATTTAAATCGCCACTTTAAGCGATTAGTTGGAGTAACTCCCAAGGTTTTTCAAAAACAAAAATAAGAACTTGCCAAAAAACGGAAGAACTTGCAAGAAATAAACAAGATTTTTCTTCATACTAATAAACAAAAGCAAAAGATGTGAATTACTGTTTAGTCAAGCTCTCAAACAACAATTACAGCTTTAAGGAGCGATCGCATCTTCTTTGCTTTTATGCCTAAATCTTTCAAGTGATGAGGTGAGAGCTATGAATTCTACTATTATTGCCAATTGGTTGTTTTTAACGGGTAGTGCTGTGTTTACCCTAGACGCTGTTATTACAACGATTGAATCGCTATCGATCCATTCTGTTTTTCAGATTTCAGCTTGTCTAGCATTCAGCCTTGGGTGTGTTCTTTTATTACAGGATGCATACAGACAGCAAGCCCTAAGTTCAATTCGATCCGATGGCGATCGCGCAAAACCTATCTTTAGAAGAGTTTGCCGATTATATTAAACTATTGGGTAAATGGGCTGACAAAGAGGAATTAACGGTCATAGCGAGAAATAAATCTACAGATGAGGTAGTAGGTACGGTTATTGCTGGCGATTTTGCCTCAGATTCTCCTCTCAACCCTGAAGATGGTGATAATCTTAGCAAGAAGTTTGAGCCAATTGTCAAACTTTTAGAAAGTTTAGAAACTCAATACAAGCAGGGCAAACAAATTCGGACGGGAGAATATTTACACATATATATGCTGGCAGTATCTCCTGACTATCAAAGAAAGAAAATTGCCCAAAACATAATCCAGATCTGCCTAAATAAAGGAATTCAGAGCGGTTTCACCCGCGCTTTTACAGAAGCAGCCAATTCTATTTCTCAGCACATTTTTAAAAAATTGAACTTTAAGCCCCGTCACCAGATTTCTTACAAAGAGTTTACTGACCAAGGCATTCCAGTATTTGCAGACATTGAAGGACATGAGGGAACAATATTGATGGACAAGTGTTTAGAGAGCGATCGCTCTCTAAATTATTTAGGCTCGTAATGGTAATTCCTGTTGAGAGTCAAGCAGCAAAAGAGACTGGGTTTCAAGACACCAAAACAAGATCGTGTGCGCCTCGAACCACATCAATTTTAGATCCCGTTCTTGCTAGTCGGGGTTTATTTCCTGGGATGACATTCCAGAATTCTACTGCACCTATTTTTGGACTAGGCTCGCGATAATTAAAGATAACTACCGCTAAAGATTTTCCTTCGGCATCAAAAGTAACCTGTTCTGGTAATAATCCTTCAAAACCGTATTCGTCAATATTAGTTAATTGTCCAGACTGAGGATCGAATTTAACTAGAGATAGAGAACTATAGGACTTACCACGCCAAGCAGGAATATAGTCGGGTAAATAAGTACGACGCATATTTACTGTGGCAATGAGTGAATCATCTGGACCGATCGCAAATCCTTCTGGACTAAGCCCCACCTCTACTCTAGAGGTAATTACAGGAGACTGTCCTGATTCTGGTTCAAATCTAATGGCGATCGCTTCTCCTTTGGGATTGATTAAAAAATTTAATTGTGGTGAAGAGTTGGTACTCCATTTAAGATCGCAGGTTAATAAAAAACGACCATCAGAGGTAAATCTAGGATGGGTGAGATGATTGCCTACATCTATTGGCTGACTGTAGGGAGTTACTTGAATGTTGTCGTTAGATGTTGTGACTTGATAAAAACCAACTCGACTGTTTTGGTCTTGAGTCATTGCTAGGTACTTTCCTGAAGGATGCCAGATAGCCGTTTGGTTGTCCTGGCGCGTACCATTACTTGAGATGGGAAAATAAAAACGCTTGCCTAATTTCCCGTCAGGTTGCAGTTTGGCAATTAGTAATTCTCGTCCTGGATCTTGTAAATTTATTGCCAGTAACTTCCCATCGGGACTAATACTAATATGCTCTGGATTGCGCCCCACTGCTACAGATTCAATAATTTGCGGTAGTTTAGGATTGGCAAGATCGACTACAGTCAGATACTTACCTTCAGGCATATCATCAATAGTCTCTAGTTCTTGAATACCATCTTCAGGACGCGATCGCACTTCCACAATATAAGCTCGTTTACCATCGGGGGAAGTGGCAATAATTTGCGGCCAAGACATGACCGAATTAGATACTCGAATAGAGGAGACAGTCGGATTATTCGAGTCAAGAGGCAAATCTATTACTGTGAGGGCATCTTCAACTCCAGCCACCCGATCTAGCTTGGCATCTGCATAGGCGGTGGCTACCATGTCTGCATCGGAAGCAATTAATAATTTATCGCCACTAAATGTAACTGGTTGTGTCGATTGGGGAATGGTTGCGATCGCCACTGGTTCGATTAACTGTAAGAGTCCGTAGGTTGTAATTGTCAAAATCAAGCCGATTAGAGCTAATAAAACATTTTTCAGCCATTTAATTTTAATTAACTTCATCTTATTCTGTCTCTTTCAATAATTCATTTTTAAATATCTTTCTATTCTGAGAGTAGAACAAGCAAAACCCGATTGTCCAAGTCATTTTTGATGCTAAACTAATAACCAAAAGTTATTAAATGGAATTTCGACAACTACGATATTTTGTTACTGTTGCCCAAGAGTTACACTTTGGCAAAGCAGCAGAACGTTTACAGATTACTCAACCCGCCCTCAGCAAACAGATTCGTGTTTTAGAAACAGAATTAGGAATTGAGTTATTTATCCGCACCAAACGTACAGTAAAGTTAACCAAAGCAGGTGAGGTTTTTTTAGCACAAGCACAACAGCTTTTACAGCAAGCATCCGAAGCGATTCAACTAGCAAGACGTACCGCTTTAGGAGAAATAGGGCAATTAACTATTGGATTTACAGCCACAGCTTCCTATACGTTATTACCAGAATTGATTAGGCGTTTTCGAGTCCGCTATCCTCAAGTCGGGATAGAAATGTTAGAACTTTGTACCGAAGCACAAGTTGCTGCAATAAATTCAGGTGAAATAGATTTAGGGTTTTTACATCCTCCAATTGATTCGCGTGGGTTAGAAGTTTATCCTATTTTGGCAGAAGAATTTGTTGCCGTATTACCAAAGCAACATCCCCCGATCGCTAAACAGTCATTATCTTTAATAGATTTAGCCGAAGAGTTTTTTATTCTACATCCTCGTTCGCAAGGGCCATTTCTTTACGACAGATTTCTTCAATTGTGTCGTCAGGCTGGATTTAAACCTCAGATAGCTAAAGAGGTAGACAGTCATCAAAGTCGAATCTGTTTGGTAGCAGCAGGAATGGGAATTACATTTATTCCCGCAGGGTTACAGACATCGATCGCTGGAGATTTGGTTTGTAAACCGCTGCAAGATTTACCAATTAAACTAGAATTTGCAGCAGCTTGGCGTTCTCTTGTTACCATGCCAGTGTTGTCAGAGTTTGTCGCAATGCTGGTTGAATTAACTGAATAATTTTATCGAAGCGATCGCAACAACTCAACTCTCAAACTAAGAACACTCAAACTATTACTTGGTGATTGTATAGAGCTTAACCTAATAGTACTGGTGCATTTCTGTATAATAAAAACCTATTAATCAGACGCTTGACATAAATGAAAGTTGCAGTATTCAGTTCTAAACCATACGACAAACTGTTTCTAGAAAAAACTAATCAGCAATACAATCATGAATTAACTTTTTTTAGTCCCAACTTGGATGGGGAGACAGTAAGTTTAGCGGATGGTTTTGAAGTAGTTTGTGTATTTGTCAACGATCGCCTTGAGCACGAAATTATCAAAGCACTACATCAGCAAGGTGTTAAATTAATTGCTCTACGATGTGCGGGATACAATAATGTCGATCTTAAAGCTACAGACGAGTTAGGCATTACAGTAGTCAGAGTCCCCGCTTATTCTCCTTATGCAGTTGCCGAACACGCGATCGCTCTAATCTTAACTCTCAATCGTAAAATTCATCGCGCCTACAATCGTGTCCGCGAGGGAAACTTTGCTTTAAACGGACTTTTAGGTTTCGATCTTCACGAGCGTACTGTAGGTATTATTGGCACGGGGAAAATTGGTCGTATTACAGGTCAAATACTCCATGGTTTTGGCTGTCAAATCTTAGCCTACGATCTTTATCCCAATCGAGATTTTGCCGAGCGATATGGCGAATATGTATCTTTAGAGAAATTATTATCGAGTTCGGATATTATTAGCTTGCATTGCCCCCTGACTCCCGAAACTCATCATTTAATCGATGGTCAAGCAGTGTCAATGATGAAAACGGGAGTGATGTTAGTCAATACTAGTCGAGGGGCTTTAATAGATACTAGAGCAGTAATCAAAGGGCTAAAATCAAAGCGCATTGGTCATTTGGCTTTGGATGTTTACGAGAAAGAAAGCAGTATGTTTTTTGAAGATATGTCAGGTGAAATTATTCAAGATGATATTTTTGAAAGATTACTTACTTTCCCCAACGTAATTATTACAGGACATCAAGCCTTTTTTACTGAGGAGGCTCTCCAGAATATCGCGGAAACAACCCTGAATAATATTACTGAGTTTGAACGGGATCGATCTTGTCCTAATCAAGTAAAGATAGATGCCGATTAATTCAACCGATATTCCGCAGAAATTAGAGAGAGACAGAATGATTATTAAAGATTCGTGAGAAATTTTCTAACTATTAGTTATTAGCTGTCAGTTGTCCATTATTAGTGGATAGCTGTTTTTTCTGCGATCGCCGATGAAAATCTGTCAAAATCCGATTCACGCCATTATCGATAGTTGCGATCGCTCTTGCCATGAAATCTGTAAGAACGATAAATGTTTATCAAATCATCATTTATCTGCTCTAAATTATAATGTTTCAAGACAAATTCTCGACCCGCTTTGCCCATTGGCGACCAGAATTCGGGGTGTTCGATTAAATAACTCAATCGTTCCGCTAAGGCTGCTGCATCTTTTTCGGGAACCAAAAAACCAGATTTGCCATCCTCGACCAGTTCTGGTATTCCACCATGATAGGTGCTAACTACGGGTAAACCAATTGCCATTGCCTCTTTTAAAACATTAATCGGTGCATCCTGGTTGCCATCGGCTGCGGTAACACTAGGAGCGACAAAAATCTGAGTATTGCTTAAAATCTCGACGATTTCTGTTTCATTACGCCAGCCCATTAATTCTACATTCTCAACCAAGTTAAGTTCTCGAATCAAATCGGTAAAATGCTGGCGCAAATGACCTTCACCGATGATTTTGTAGCGCAAACGGGGATAAGAGGGAACTAACCTGGCTACAGCCCGAATTACGTACTCGATACCTTTTTTTTCGACCAGTCTGCCTGTAGTAGCAATTTGAATCCAGCCATCTTCGGGTAAAGAACGGGGTTGATAGGTAAAGCGATCGCAATCTAAGCCCGAACGATTGACTTTTATCTTATCTGGAGGACAACCAATCGAGATAGCTTTGTTACGAAAAAAATCACAATTGGTCAGAAAAAAGTCCCCATAACGAAATAGCTGTTTGTAGACGTTCTTACCTTTCTGTTGCACGAAGCTACTAATGTCATGTCCCCGAAAGGTAGTAATTAACTTAGCTTTCGGGGCATTAACTTGGCGAAATGCCATCCCACGATAACTCTGCGTCCCGAATTGGCAGTGAATAATGTCGTAGTCTCGCTCTAAATTAGGAATAATTGTGTGCAATAACCATAAAGAAACAGTCAAATCAGTTAGGGGAAAAGGATAAAGCGATCGCCATAACTGACTGGGACATAATTTAAGATATTTGGGAATGACTTCAATCCCTTTAATTAACCTCACCAGCAGGTTCTCTGGCAGTTCTGGTAGGTAATAGGTTCGTTCCAAAAGATGATATTTTTCAACTATGGGATGAACCTTATTGCTATCGCCACGACATTCGGCATAGATATCTACTTCGCAACCGCGATCGATTAGTCCAGCAATTTGATTTAAAATAAATGTTTCCGAGAGGAGCGGAAATTCATAGACCATAAAGGCAATTTTTAGGCGATCGCTCATTGTCTGGCAGAAACTCCCCCTAGTTTTAGTCTTAATAACTCTAATACGGTAATATAACGTACTAAAGTCATAGTTAAAATGACTTTAAGCTTATCAGATCTAGTTTTTAATTTGGGATCGTCATAATTATTAATGGCAAAAAAAACTGGTGGCATCAAATTAAAGGCGATCGCTTTAGTTAATAGCCAATTTGAGACCAGCCAATTGTGTTCTGGTTGGTTTCGGCGATCGTAATCTCCACCAGCGTAACGAATTACTTTTTTCCGTAGTTGTTGAAAAGAATAAAGTGCGGGATGCTTGACTAAAACATCTTTAGCATATATCTGCCGATATCCTTGAGCATAAACTCTATTTCCCCATTCAATATCGCCATTAGATTTAAGCCGAGAATTAAAAACTCCTACTCGCTCGATGACCTGTTTCCAGGTAAAAAGATTTGCCGTTACGCTGTAGTGATGCTTTTCAATGCAATCTTGTTGGCGAAAAGCCAGTATACTTTCGTAAAGCTCTACCGTTGAAGGTCGATCCCGATCGCGCCAGAAAATCTCAATCTCTCCTCCAACGAAACCACAGTTGGGGACTCGCTGTAGATGAGCAACTCCCTTGGCAATCCAGTCTGGTGCGGGAATACAGTCAGCATCGGTAAAGGCGATCGCTTCTCCTTTGGCTACAGTTAGACCTTTATTTCTGGCTACATAAGAGCCTGGTATCTCTTCATATAGAGCAATTGCACCTTCCGAGTGAACGATGTCTTTAATCTTTTCCGTCGCTTCCGAGCCATTATCTATTACTATTACTTCGTAGCGATCTTGGGCATAGGTCTGTTGCTTTAAAGCCTGTAAGCACAAACGCAGACGTTTCCCATCATTGTAGACGGGAATAATTACTGAAACCAAAGGCAGTAAGCACTCGGACATCGGTTATTAGCGGTCGATAAAATTAATTAGTTGCCACCTAGAATATATATTATGATAGTAACCCAGAAAATCTAACAGAGTGCGATCGCCCTAGCAGCACCCAAATTAGCCAACCACTGAGATCCCATTGACAATCAAAGAAGGGGTAAAACAAGAACCATTCCAGAGCGAATCGTTACCTAAGCTAATTACCTGTTTTAGTATTTGATAGACATTCCCGGCGATCGCCGTATCTTTGACCCGACCGATTATTGCTCCGTTTTCGACTCGATAACCAAGCTCGACATTAACTGAAAAGTCACCACTGATATCCGCACCACCGCCCAAGATTCGATCGACGATAATTCCCTTGTCTAATTGTCTAACTAATTGAGAAAAATCAGCATTACCAGGAGCGACTATCAAATTCACTAAAGAAGGACTGGGATAACTATCCAGACTTGGACGAAAACCATTTCCAGTAGGTTCGAGATTTAATTCTCTAGCAACAGTGCGATCGCAATAGAATTGATTTAGTACCCCTCCCTCGATTAGATTTAACTCTTGGGTTGGCATTCCCTCGTCATCAAAAGGACAATCATAGGGCGATCGATCTGGTTGTTGTGTCAAACTAATTTTTTCTGAGACAACTAGTTGTTGTTGTTGACTACTCCAAGGAGAAGACTTTTCTTTAACTCTTTTGCCATTTAATGCCGATGATACGGTGGCCCAGAGTAAAGTTGCAGCGTTTGTAGTCAACAATACAGGCACTCTACCTTGAGGTGGGGTTACATTTTGTTTTGCCCAGTTTAAACGTTGAATAATTTGCTCGACTATAAAATCTAGATCGAGCTTATCCTTGCTATACTCGCCTTCATAGATGTCTAAAAAATCTTCTCCCCGCACTAACTCTGCACCGATGTAATAACTTAATGCCGACTCGCTATACTGGCAATACAATCCTTGAGAATTAATTATCGTAGTTGTTTCCCGTTCCGATTCTAACTCTGCCGAGCAAATCAATTCGGGGTATTCTTGTCTTAGTTGAGCGATCGCTCGTTTACCTAGTTCTACCAATTCAGGTACGCTAGCCTTTGCCCCCCCTAGATCGTGGATTGACTTACGTGGTGGTGCTAATTCAATAGTTTCGAGATCATTAAGTTTTGCCAAGGCGATCGCTTTTTCCACTAACAATTTGGCATCGATTTTGCCATATGCTACCGCCAAACCTGGGCGATTATCTTGCCACAATCTCAAAGCCGTACCGACTGATTGAGAACTTTCTAGCTGTTTGAGACGGTTTCCTTCAAAAAATACTGGCTGAGACTGAGACGTAACCTGGTAAACTTCTGCATGACTTGCACCCTGGTTTGATGCTAGCTGGAGCAATGATTCTAATTCTTGATTCATCTGTAGTAAAAAAACCTACCTTTGTGAGTCCTGCACCTCTGCCTTTTCTATTTTCCAATGTTCGTGACTCGAACTGACGTTAAGATATACGAAGCCAATACAGGTGAAGGGTATGAATGTAATTTTGTGTCATCAAACTGTAGATTTTGATGCTTTGGGTTCGGCAATTGGCTTATCTCTGCTCAAATCTGGGACAAAAATTGTTTTAACTGGAGGGGCGCATCCTGCGGTCAAGAGTTTTTTGGCACTGTACAGGGATGAGTTTGCTTTTACCGAAATGCGCAGTATTAATCCCCAAACCCTTGACTGTATTTATATTGTCGATACACAAAAAAGCGATCGCCTTGGAGGTGCAGTAGATTGGTTAGATTTACCCAATATCAAAAATATTGAAGTCTACGATCATCACATCGATCTAGAGTCCGACCTGCCAATGACTAAGATTTATGCCGAACCAGTAGGAGCGATAACTACTTATATTGTTGAATTATTACAAGAACGCGAGCTTGCGATCACCGCTTTTGAAGCTACGGCGATGGCATTGGGGATTCATGTCGATACTGGTTCTCTTACCTTCGATGGGACTACTGTCCGCGATGCCAAAGCTCTCGTCTGGTTGATGGAACAGGGGGCAAATGTGGCAATTATTTCTGAGTACGTCGAACCAGGGTTATCGGCCCAGCTACAGGATTTACTCAAGGAAGCTCTAGACAAGCTGCAAAAAAACACTATTCGAGGCTGTACTGTAGCTTCTGTATTATTGCAGAGTGATAAATTTATCAGTGGGTTATCTAGCCTCGCAGCTAGGTTGATCGATCTGACAGAAAGCGATGTTTTGCTTTTGGGTCATATATATCAGAAAAGTCAAGGTCAGAAATTAGTCGTAATCGGGCGATCGCGTTTAGCCGAAACCGACCTCAACCAGCTTTTCCAACCTTTTGGGGGTGGGGGACACCCTCAAGCAGCCTCGATGTCCGCTCAAACAGAGCAAGCAGAAGAGATGTTTCAGCAATTAGTCAGCCAACTTGAGTCGCAAATTCCCCATCCTCCTACAGCCCAAGACTTGATGTCTTCCCCAGTCAGGACGATCCGCCCCGATACCACTATCGAGCAGGCACAAAGAGTTTTATTTCGTTATGGTCACTCTGGGGTGTCGGTAGTAGACGAAGACGATCGCTTGGTAGGAGTTATTTCTCGTCGCGACCTAGATTTAGCCCTACATCATGGTTTTAGTCATGCCCCAGTTAAGGGTTATATGAGTCGCAATCTCAAAACTATTACTCCAGATACTTCCTTACCCGACATTGAAGCTTTGATGGTGACTTACGATGTAGGTAGATTACCCGTAATCGAAGATGGTGAGTTGATTGGTATTGTGACTCGTACCGATGTTTTGCGACAGCTACACGATCGCCACAATGACACCTCGACCTTCGATCCAGCCAGTAAAGTTAATTTAACTTCTCGTCTCTTACCTACTCTACAGCATCGCTTAAAACCTGCTATCTGGGAACTACTTCAACAAGTCGCTCGTGCAGCCCAAGATAGGGGGTGGAATCTTTATCTAGTCGGTGGCGGTGTTCGCGATGTTTTACTGACTAGCGATCGCGAACCTCTATTGTTGCAGGATATCGATCTGGTGGTAGATGGTTTTCATCGCTCCGCTGACGATCGCGCAGGGGTGGAGTTGGCTTCAGAAATTGAAAAGATGTATCCCAACGTCAGTCTATCGATCCACGGAGAATTCCAGACCGCCGCTCTCTCTTGGCATAAAGACCCCGTATTGGATAATCTTTTGCTCGATATTGCTACTGCTCGTACTGAGTTTTATCCCTATCCGGCAGCCAACCCTCAAGTAGAAGCAAGTTCCATCCGCCAGGATTTATATCGCCGAGATTTTACGATTAATGCCCTGGCAGTACGCCTCACTCCCCCAAAGCGAGGCGAATTTTCCCGTAAAGGCGATTTATTAGACTTTTTTGGCGGTTTATTAGACCTAGAATCTCATCAGATTCGAGTCCTTCATGCCAATAGCTTTATCGAAGATCCGACTCGTATTTATCGGGCGGTAAGATTTGCGGTGCGTTTGAGTTTTATCATTGAACCCCAGACAGAAGAATATATCCACTATGCCATTCAAAGTGGAGTGTATCAAGAATTAAGAATTAGCGATCGCGCCTCTCCCGCTCTCACTACTAGGCTACGAGCCGAATTAAAATACATCCTACAAGCCCATTATTGGAAACCCGCTTTAAAATTACTGGCTAAGTTAAATGCCCTTAGTTGTTTGCATCCAGATTTAATTCTTACCAAAGCTCTAGCCTGGCAGATAGCCTGTGTTTCTCGCTGGTTATCTTATCTAAATCGAGCCAATTTAGAACCTTGGCTAGTTCGCCTTGAGGTATTAATCGCTCATTTAAAACCGACAGATAGATTAGCGGTAGCGCGAAATCTTCAATTACCAAAAGACAATTTAAAAGCATTACAACAGCTAGAAATACTCGAAACTGAAGTTGCATCCCAACTCCTCAACTCTCATCTTCCCAGTCAAATCTATCAGTTGTTGCGAGCCTATCAAGATCGGGCATTAATTATCTTTGCAGCCAGAGGTAATAAAGAGCTTCGTCGTCTGGTATGGCGATATCTGACTGAGTTATCTCAAGCCAATTCTCCCCTAGATGGCAACGACCTCAAAACCCTGGGTTTCAAACCAGGGCCACTATACAAACAAATATTAGACGATGTTTTTGCTGCCACTCTTGACGGCAAAATAGGCGACAAGCCTACCGCCGAAAGATACGTTCGGGAAAAATATAATTCTCGTTAATTAATGGAAAAGCTAATGGTTGATAGCTAATAGCTTATAAATCCAAGATTGTAGAAGGCGCGAATAAATTTAATTAAGCCACATCCACATCCGCTGTCTCAGCAACTCTAGGATTCCAACGAGAACGCAATTCTTCGATGTGCATATTCTGCTCGTCTTTTTTCAGATGACGGGGACTACTTTCAAAAGATAAAGATGAAGGCAAGGCATTCCCACCATATTCAGCGTCTATAAAAGTGGATATCTCTGCATAGGAGGGAACGAGTTGAGCGTCGCTTCTCTCGTCTATACGTTGATAGCGTCTCAAAGCTGCGGAAAACAAGCCCGTACCGTCATCAAAAAATCTTTCCGCAGTTTCTCCATATCGTTTATAGGGATAGAAAGATAAGTCATGGGGGGCTTGTTGGGCTACCCAAGAAACATAAGACCAATATTCGCTAAAAGTACCAAACTCGTTTGCCGATCGCATCATCAACAACAGCCAGTGTTCTGCTGACTCGTAGTATTTCTGGATCTGACGCGCAAATGACTTAAGATATTCCTGCTTAAACCACATATGATGGGGGACAAAAGTCCCCTCCTGGTTAGTTAGAGGCTCGACTCCCAAGACAGAATCAATCCACTTTGACCATTTAGAGACAATGCTGGCGTTACCCCAACCGTTATGTTGAATTAGGGCAAAGCTGCGTTGAAGTTTACCATCATCCTGTCGCCAAATTAAATCCCAAGTATCTACAGCAAGCAGATCGCTATCCCAAACTACATACCACTCACTGAGATTATCTATTCCTTCGTATGCCCCAAGTTTGAGTAACTGCTGGTAAAACCAACCAGGAGTATATAAAGATTGTCCTAGATCGATTTCCGCGCAGATACGATCCTTAGTTAGACCGCTTTTGGAGAAAAAAGTTTCTTCTTCATGAGTATAGAGGGGTGCAGTTTGCCACTCCCGAGCCATTGCTCGGAGCGATCGCGCTTGCACGCCAGGCGCAATCACATGAATTGACCGTGGCTGATAGTGGGTAGTAATACCCTCTAAAACCGCTCTGGTATTCCAACGTACTTGGTAGAGGGGGATAACGAAATCAAATGCTTCCTGAGACATAAGCTTAAAAAAGTTAGTTAATTTAAACGGCAGATAAGGTTTGGACGGGAGTATGGGCGGGTTCTGCTGATGCATGAGCATCTGGTGCATGAGCCACAGTGGAAGGATCTTCCAATCCTACATCACTACAGAGAGGATCGATACCCAAGCCTTTTCTGGGATAATCCGCACAAATCTCTCGGTACTCATCAATTGCTTGATAAAGTTCTGCTTGGCTGAGCGCATTTAGATAGCCACATTGACCGATTTCAGCTTTAGGTAGTGGTGCTGCTAAATTGCCACCGCGTTTCTGGACTATTTTTACTTGCGAAGACCACAAGGTTTCTTTTTTGAGCATGATGTCATGCCACAAACTCAAACCAAAGGAGCTAATTAGACGCATAATTCTGTGGAATTGCTCTTGACTAATCCAGTCCAGACGATAGCTCAAGTAAGCTCCGAAGCCCATGCCAATTGCCACTGCATGACCGTGTAACAAGCCAGCTTCAATCTCAAATCCAGGAGACCAAGTATGACCGTAAGCATGAGGACGACATTGATGAGTTTCATACATATTGTCGTATTCTGCTGCTACATAGCTGCGTAAGGCTGCTCCCAAAATCTTTTGCGAGAGGATATCGATTCGATCTCCTGGTTCGCATTCTAGGGTAGCAAAGCGAGTTGTAATCAGCTCTGGCCCTGCTTCTTCTAGATAACCAAACAGTTCTGCATCTTTGGTTACTGCCATCTTCACGATTTCAATAATGCCGTGACGCAACCATCCTTCTCGTAAAGTCTTGAAGAAAAAGCGATCGGTAATTGAAAGAATTGGCGGATGATAAGCACCAAAAAGATTTTTGTAGCCAAAACCATCACAACAGGTTCGGGGGGATGGCCCTGCATCAATACCAGCCACAATTGATGTAGACAGCATGACATAGGGGGTATTGCGATGATATAAGGCACAAGCAAGTCCAGCCGTATCGGCTAATACGCCACCACCTACGATCAGTACGGGTTCGTTACGGGACACGCCCAGATTTTTGAAATCTCCTAGCATTTTTTCCACGGTGTAGATCCCTTTATCTACTTCCATGGCTCGATATACTAGCTTTTCTAGCTTGATACCGTGATAGTCAAAATAATGTTCTAACTGCTCGCCATAGTAACTTTCGACATTTTTGTCTACTAGGCAAACACAACGTCCGTGGGAGACGTACATATCTCTCAATGCCAACTGTTCGGGACTTAGGGAGTTATCAATAACTCTGACAGAAGTAAAGGTGCTAGATCTTACTACTGCTTCAATTACTCGGTCGTCAGCCGTACTTTCAACAAACCCACGGCTTTCACGAAAGTTAGATGTAGGATAGATTGCATGGGGATTTTCTTCCACCAAACGTTCTGCTAAATCTTGATAAAACTCTTGCTCGCTACTGTTGAGAAGACGGTCTAACAGCTTAATATCGCCGATCTCAGAGCGATGTATTCTGTTGGCAAATGCAGTAAATTCAGTCCCTACTGCTTCGTCAAAAGCAGAACATAGTTGAGCTAGTAAACCGAAAAAATTACTCAATGAAAGATTGAGACAACTGCGAAGCTTACGACAAGCTGCTAAACCTTCCACTGCTCCAACCTTAGCAAACTCTTTTCCCAATTCTTCGGAAAAAGCGGGACTATTCATCAAAGATAGTAGTAAGTTTCTAAACTGCTCACTACAACAAATAGCTTCTACGGCGTTATCTAAATTCCGATCGGCCATAGGCTCACAGTCATAGGTAGAGATAAAATCCTTAACTGCTGAGGTAGTCTTTGTCATTATTAATTCCGAAAGAAACGGTAGGTGTAATATCGATTGGGTCTTTAACCCTCCTGCTTAAATTAAATTAACATAACTACTTAAAAATTCAAAGAAAACCTTAAATATTAAGAATTAGTTAATTTAATCTGATAAAGATTTTTTTTCCAGCGCATATTTCTCCCTTTGGTTAGGGACTGTTTTCTCAAGCCGTCAAAAATCAAACCGATTTCACTCTAAAATTAGGACGAAACCTATGAGGACAAATATTTTCCCTGACAAGTAAGCACATCGATCGCACTGAAAAAGCTTCAGTATTGACAATAGAGGTAATAATCGAGGGCTTGAGTTTAAATATGCAAGATTATTATGTTTTCACGTAGCCGAGTCTAGATGTGATGAGACTACAGATTTAGCTTTAGAAATGAAAATCGAGATTGTAGTTGTTTGAAGTCAAGAAACTCAATCGATTCTCGCAGTCAAAATGAATTATGAAAAAGCTAAGATATACGAACCGTATCAATGATAATCCCATACACAGAGCCAGCAACGCTAATGTCTTTATCTGCTAACAATTAGTCATCATACATCACAAACAGCAATAATCACTCTTTCGCCAGATAGAGATTACAAGTGCTTTGTCGCTAAAGTCATTTAAAAATCGTTAAAAAAAAGCGGTTAAAACAATTTGCTACCGATCGCTAATCCCACGTCTGGGAAATTAAATAATTTATCATTACAGAGATTTTTAATCGAGGACTACACTAATATTCAACCATTGCACCTATACTAAATCAGTATATTCAAAATCAACGACAGTTTACAAACTGGTGTATAGTGAAATATTACCACTTTAAAAATCAAGACTCAAAATCAAGCAAGTGGCAATGTATAAGCAACTGCGGTGCTTGCTGCAATCTCACTCCAGAAGATCGACCAAATTTAGCAGAATATTTATCTGTTGAAGAACTGGAGTTATATCTGAGTATGGTAGGGGAAGATGGCTGGTGTATTAACTACGATCGCGACAGCCGAAAATGTCAGATTTACCAACGCCGTCCCCGTTTTTGTCGCGTTCGACCCGATAATTTTAAACGGATGTATGGGGTAGAAGCTAGCGAATTTGACGAGTTTGCCATTTCCTGTTGTCAACAGCAAATTGCTGGAGTGTACGGGGAAGATAGCGAAGAATTAGCCAGATATAATTTGGAGTAGAGACAAGGTATGCCTTGTCTCTGAGGAGTTCGGATATTTTTTGTTGATAAATACCCTGTTAATGGCAAAATAATGAGTCTACTTAACTTTAGTTTAGATTAAGAAATTAAATCTTAATTTAAGAGTCGATTAACTTCTTAAATATGATATTAATTGTGAATTAACCTAAGTTGAAAAACCGACCCTAAAAGTGCTTAATCGACAAATTAACTTTTTTACTAAGGTAATTGGTACAACCTTGCTTGTCTTTGGTGTTATTTCTGCGATCGCGCAAGTTGCCAAATTATTTTTGGTAGCAGAAGAAAAAGCCACTACGATTTTAGCTTTATTTCTGAGTATTCTTTTAATTATTTTAGGCACAAACAAGATTTTAACCAGATTAGTTAAACTCGCGCTGCATCATCGATTTGTTACCAAACTGTTTATCTTTTGTTTACCGATTTTTCTCAGCATCAGCTTCATCTTGCTGAGAGTAATAATGGGGTACGAAACTTGGAGAAGTATGAATACAGAAGGAGGCTTTATTGAGTATGGAACGAGTCTTGCCTTTTTGCTGGCTGCTATTTTTGCTTTTCCTATAGGAAAATATTTTTTCGCGATCGAGCAAAAGTTAATGGGTTATCTCTATTACTTTATCTCTGCTGGTTTTTTCTTTGTTGGTATGGAAGAAATCAGTTGGGGACAAAAATTACTGGGTTTTGAATCTTCCGAGTTTTTTCAAACCTATAATTCTCAAGAAGAAATCACCTTGCATAACTTGGTTTGGGTTAACGAATATATGGATAAAGGGGTGATGTTTGCTGGATTGTTGGCAGGAATCAGTTGGTTATTTTATAGCTTAATTAGTAAATTTAAAAGTAATTATCGAATTAAATACATCATTCCTCGCTGGTTCTTATCCTCATTTTTTCTGATTGTTTTTCTATTTTTCTACTTAATAGAATATATTCAGACTTGGAATTCAACTATTGCCACTTTTCAAGAAGCAGTTGAGCTAATCTTCTCTTTAGGATGCTTATGCTTTATTATCAGTAATTTTTGGACGACAGATAAACTGCAACCTAAATCATCAGATCTTGCTAGTAAAATGCAATAGATTTTCAGTAAATATGTTTTAACTAAGTAGTATACTAAACGCGAAAACTCTGAAAATCCAAGCATAGAGTCTAATTAAACTAGTGTGAATACGGAAGTTACCCAGTATTTATGTGATTAGACTAGGAAGAAGATACACCTAAATTCATCAAGTCTTTACATCTTTAGCAGATGAATAACTAAAGATGTAATCGCTTAGTCAGAACATTAGGGGATAGTTAACTAATAATGCTTGGTGAGTAAAACAATGCGTTGGAAATTATTTATAGAGTTCGGTATAACTGTATTTGCAATTGGCGTTTTAGCTGGAGATTTATTTTTGCCACAGCCTTATCGTGCTGGAAGTCAACAACTAAAAACTCATATTAATCATTTTTTAGTTGGTTTATTTCCCAACCAATCGCTCTTAAAAATCAAATCAAAAGAAAATAATTCTATATAAAAAATTATCTTGAAAGGGTAAATGGCGAGTGCAATATGACATAGAGGCAACTTATTTACAAACGAAGTTCCATAGACATCTCCAGAAACCCCGATTTTTGAATAATATCATCAGGGTTTTAGTCTAATTATTGAAGATGTCTAATACTTAAGTTGCCCAAATCAGTACTGATTATAACGGATGATGACTGGTCGTTGGTCATCGGTCATTGGTTACTGCCTAAAATCATTACTGGTCGTGCTTTAACCAGCTAAAGTGAGCGCGGACATCTTTGCCGACTTCTTCAATGGGATGTTCGGCTTCTAAACGGCGATTTGCAGTAAATCCTGGTTTACCAGCTTGATTTTCGAGGATAAAGTCTCTGGCAAAATCTCCTTGTTGAATCTCACGGAGAATTTTACGCATTTCAGCGCGAGTTTGTTCGTTGACTATTCTTGGCCCGCGAGTATAATCGCCATATTCAGCAGTAGTAGAAATACTGTCACGCATCTTGGCCAAACCACCCTCGACAATCAGATCGACGATCAGTTTAACCTCATGCAAACATTCAAAATATGCCAATTCTGGTTGATAGCCAGCTTCAACTAGGGTTTCAAAACCAGTTTTAATCAAAGCACTCAGACCACCGCAGAGTACGGCTTGTTCGCCAAAGAGATCGGTTTCAGTCTCTTCTCTAAAAGAAGTTTCCAAAATACCCGCTCTCGTACCACCGATACCTTTAGCATAAGCCATGGCGCGATCGCGTGCCTGACCAGTAGCATCTTGATAGACAGCAAAAAGACAAGGAACTCCCTGTCCTTGAGTATAAGTTCTTCTGACCAAATGTCCCGGTCCTTTGGGGGCAACCATGATTACGTCTACCGTCTTGGGAGGCACAACTTGACCGAAGTGAATATTAAATCCGTGAGCAAACGCCAGTATTTTACCGTCAGTTAAATGGGGTGCAATTTTTTGAGTATAAACTCGTTTTTGGACTTCATCGGGTAGCAGAATCATTACTAGATCTGCTGCTTTAGCTGCATCTTCTACGGAGTGAACGGTTAACCCATCTGCTTCGGCTTTGGCTTTTGACTTACTACCAGGATACAAGCCAACGACTACGTTCACGCCACTATCTTTGAGGTTGAGAGCATGAGCGTGTCCTTGAGAGCCGTAGCCGATAATTGCCACTGTTTTGTCTTTGAGCAGATCTAGGTTAGCATCCTCGTCATAATACATCCGCGCCATAAGAATTTCTCCAGCATCGTTAAATCTTGCTCGATCATTATAGTTTTTATTCGGTTAAGAAAAATAAGATGAAACCAATAACCACCATAGATAACTTCTATAGTAATTTTTGAGAAGGAATAAGGAGCAAGGAGATTCGAGACCCCGCGCCACCTGCGGGCGCAAGGTAATGCTCGAATCAGAGGAATGAGGAAGTTGGGGAAGTTGTGGGCTTGGGGAGATAGGGAAGATGGAGGAGATGGGGAAGAAGCAATGACTAAGAACTAATTGTAAGGTGGGCAAATTGAGCTAACTAGCAAGGAGCGAATGACTACAAGCTGTTTTTGCCCAACCTACCTACTAACTACTAACTACTAACTCCGAACTCCGAACTCCGAACTCCGAACTCAATGTGGTTCGCCAAATAAGACCATTGAACAGGCTAATTTATCGATTACTTGATGGGTGACATCGCTGACGGCTAACCCGCCTGCGGTGCGTCGGCGAAGCGATCGCCAGACGACCATATCGACTAAGGCGGTTTCTCGCAAGATCGCCTGGGATACGTTGTCACTTTGGATAATTTTGATTTGGGAACTGACTTGGGGAAAGGCTTCTGTTAGCAGACTGGTAAAACTGGATTTTAAGGTGGTAATTTCTTCATAAGTCGTTGTTTCGGGGCAGATATGAAGTAAAGTTACCGTACCGTTGTTGCTATCGGCGATTAATTGAGCGAAACGAATTGTTCTAATGGTTTGAGGCGAAATATTCTTGACAGGGACGAGTAAACGTTGAATATTTATCGGTTCTTCGAGCAAGCGCATTACTGCTACTGGGCAATGGGCAGACCAAAGTACGCTGTCGATTAAGTTACCAAATAAACGCGACCGTAATCCCATTTGTTCGCTCCAGCCCATGATAATTAGACTTGCTTGTTGTTCGCGGGCGGTACGCAAAATTCCTGTAGTTACGTCTTCGACAATACGCAGGGTTGGCTGGGATTTGACCTCAAATTCTTGACTGAGTTGTTCGGCTTGTGCCAGCAAACGTCGGCTTTTTTGTACCGCTAAATCGAATTCAAATTCCTGAAGATGGACCGAGGTTTGGACGATTGATAAGGGGACGATCGTGCCTGATTCATGACGGGCTAAAAGAGCAGCAATTTCAATCAGATATTTTTCAGTGAGGGGATTGGCAACAGGAACGATCGCTTTAAACTTAGTTTGGGTTTCAGGATTGGCTTTTGTTGTTTCTTCCCACCATATCTCCCGTGTGACGAAAGTATTCTTTGCCTGCCCAATCAAAACCAAACAACACTAATGCCGAATAAATTGCTAACGAACCAAGCTGAATACTCAGGGTAAATAAGGAAAATTCTCCGCCATGAATAGAAACACAAATTGCCAAGACCAACAACGAGCTAATATCGGTGAATATGGTTGCCCCAATCGTGACAATTACCGCCTCGTTCTGTACGATGCCCAAACGCTGCACGATGGGGTAGCCGAGTAAGGTATGAGAGGCAAACAGCGAACCAATCAGGATCGAACTGTTCCAACCAAAGCCAAATATTCTGCCTATCAGCGTACCCATCACCAAAGGTAAGAAAAAGGTCGCAAATCCATAGCCTAAAGAGCGATTTTTCTTCTGGCGAAACTGTTCTAAATCGATTTCTAAACCAGCGACAAACATTAAATATAGTTTGCCAATGTCTGATAGTAATTTAATCGTTTCGCTTTTGGGGTCTAATAAACCCAAGCCACTAGAACCAAGAATTACTCCTGCCAACAACAACCCCACCAACCCAGGTAATCTGAGACGCTCGAACCAAGGAGGAATAAATAAACTTACCAGGAGTAGGATCGTAAAGGCAGCAATGGGAGTATGGAAGATCTGAGATAAAAATTGTAGAGATTGGGTCATGGGGTTATTAGTATTTTAAGTATTAATTTAGTTACTAATAAAGAAGCGATCGCTCTTGAGTGTCTCTGGTGCGATCGCTTATTGCTTTGGACTTAATTTTGAGGTCGCCACTTCAACACCTTTTAGCTAAGTTGTGTTAAACCTCGTCCACATTGAAAACAGGAGTTTTAACGAAAACAAAATAGTGTTTAATGAAAACTTGCTACTTGCTACTGCGATGCGAAGCGAGTCCTTTAGGGCTACTTACGAGCAGTTAACTGAGAAACTACAGGTTTCAAACTAGATGCGGTTTATCTCATCCTAATTTTAAAGGTTTTTAACACTGTTAACCTAAGATGGCTGGTAGCTAACAGAGGTAATTTAATCAGTAGTCTTGTGAATAATTCGACTAGTAAGACATTTACCTGTGTTGTGTTTTATGTTTTTTTGTTACCCCGATAACTTACCTACTCAGTCTGTCATCACAATGTCTTTTTTATGTCAATTTTGACAAGACTTCGACAATTAATACTTAATCAGTTCTTTTGTATTAGAATTCGCTGCATTTTCGACCACATATTCAATAATCTTTCCTGCCACATCGATCTCTGTAGCTTTTTCGATTCCTTCTAAGCCAGGGGAAGAATTAACCTCCATCACTACAGGACCATGATTAGAACGGAGTAAATCTACCCCCGCCACATCTAACCCCATCGCTTTTGCTGCTTTGATTGCAGTGGTTCTCTCTTCGACGGCAAGCTCGATTTTTTCGGCATTGCCACCACGATGTAAATTAGAGCGAAATTCTCCTTTCGCGCCCTGACGTTTCATGGCAGCGATTACTTTACCCCCGACGACAAAACAGCGTAGATCTGCACCACCAGCTTCTTTGATATATTCCTGTACCAAGATATTAGTATCCAAACCTCGGAAAGCTTCGATTACCGATTTAGCAGCCTGGTAAGTTTCGGCTAAAACCACTCCAATTCCTTGTGTCCCCTCCAAAAGCTTAATAACTAGCGGTGCGCCTCCCACGGTTTCAATCAACCCATCAATATCTTGGGTAGCGTGGGCAAAACCCGTTACGGGTAGTCCTACTCCTTCTTTTGCCAAGATTTGCATACAGCGTAATTTATCCCGACTGCGAGAAATAGCTTGGGATTCGTTAGCACTAAAAACTCCCATAACTTCAAACTGACGCACCACCGCAGTACCGTAAAAAGTTCGAGAGGCCCCAATACGGGGAATAACGGCATCAAAATTTTCTAGGGGATGACCGTTAAAAATAATCGTGGGACGACTAGAAGTAATATTCATATAGCAGCGCAGATAGGGAATTATCCGCATCTGATGTCCTTGTTTTTCCCCTGCTTCCTTTAATCTTCTGGTGGAGTACAAAGAAGCATCCTGAGACAAAATAGCAATTTTCATTTCTTTTTAGTAACTAAATAAATTTGGCAACAGAAAATATGAGTGAGGTTTAGTGACGACTACTCTGCAAGTAAGATTTTCCTGGATCGACAGAAAAGCGATCGCGTACCGCCTGTCTTCCCAAAAGCATCCGAAAACCCATGACATCGCGGTTGGTAAGGGTTAGTTCTGCTTGCCATTGATGTTCTCCTAGCTCGATTGTAGTCATAATTACTGGTCGCATTTGAGCGTGTCCTACGGAACTAGTAACCTTGCGGTATTCCAGTAATTCAGCTTCGGCAATAATAGTGTGTTGGTTATCCCGTTGAATTGGATGAATTCCAAAGCGAATCATGGTTTTATGGTTTTGTTTGAATTCTTCGCAGTGGAAAGCATGAAGGGCAGAGGTTCGCGCCCCTGTATCAATCTTAGCTTTAATGCGGTCTATGTTTAGATCGGGTAGAGAAAGTATTTCTCGCCAACCAATTAGCAATAATTTTTTGGCTTCTTTTTTGGTTTTTCTCATGTTTTGCAATCAATAACAAGTCCAGATTTGCTAGCCAGTTTCTGAGTCAGCGTTACACCCTTTTACTAACCCCGTCGCCAGAAATAAGTAGCTAGAGTTAGAGCGATCGCAGCCATTCCCCCCAGACATACAGGACAACGGCAACACCAATTTAACTCTGGCATCTTCCCAGGAGAAGCATTACTTTTAAAATTCATACCATAAATTCCAGCGATAAAAGTTAAAGGAATAAAAATACTAGAAATAACCGTCAATCATTCGATCGCCTCATTCATCTTATTGTTAATTGCCGACAGATAAATATCTATTAGTCTAGAAGTAAGTTCGTCATAGGTTTCAATCCTATCGATTCCGATTTTTTGTAAAAACAGAAAACATATGGCAATATATAGCATTTTCAAAAAAAAGCAGCCAGATAAAATTTTTCTGACTGACTTAAATATAGGTGAGGAGGATAGCAAAAAGTAAGAAGAATGAACAATAAAGTATCAAACTCTATTTAGTTCATAGTTCACAAAGGCGATTCGGTTCACCCAAGGCAACGGGTGTAAACGCCGCATGTATTCATAATTTTGACTGGACTCTGATATTGATTTACATTTAAAGATAAGCTTTTGATTTATCTTTAGTGTGTCTTTGGCGTGTCAATTTCGACAAGTTTTGGGAGTCTGGAGTTTAAGGCTGCAATTTTGACGGAATTTTTGACTGTTCTGCTGATAACAATGATTTTTCTTCTGGAGCATCTTGGGAACTGGTGTTAATCGCCTGTAGCAATAGGTAATTTAAAACAGTCCTTAAAGCAATAATTGCTGCTAATTGTCCGATATCGTTCCAGGTAGGAGTAATTGTGGTTTTCAAAATGCTTCCTCCTACCAAAAAACTCAGTCCCAACGAAAAAGAGTAACCCAACTCCAAGCGACTTGCCTGAAAGGCGATCGCCGAACGAGAATTAGAAAAGATGTGTTTGCAGTAAATAATCAAGGCTTTGATGATTCCCGTCACGATCACAAAGAGTGCTAGTAACTGACATAGACTAACTACCCAACTATTTAGAGTTCTCAGCAGAGTTATCAACATTGCCAAATTTTTCGGATGTCAATTTTGAATCTAGCACCCTGGGATATATTTTCTCTAATACAATTTACACTGAGGACATTGCATTTTCTCTAATTTGGCTTTTAGTGCGATCGCACTAATTGTAGGCTAATTTTAGACTGGGGTGTGCCTCGCTCTATGTTCAAAGCAATTGGGCGATCGCTTTCGGTAAAAGGGAAAAAATTACACCAGCAAATCAAGCGACAACTTGATGTCAACTGCGAGCGTAAATCACAATCCAAACCAACAATACCAATTTTTGTTTTTACTCTTCTTACTGATTATTTTTCGCTCTACAATGTCCGTAAATTAATTACTGTCAACTGCGATCGCCCAATCGATTCTTCGAGCTATTTAATTAGATCGATAAATACTATAACTAATGTAAAGAGATGCAAAGAAAATAGCTCAAATATCCGCTAATTACTAAGACAAGTTAAAGATCGTTAGACAAGATTGGGGATCGTTCTAGGATAACAACCAGAAACTAATTTACTAGAGGGATTTTTCTTGCCAATCTCAATATATTTTAAGTTTAGTAAAGACATATAGCTAAAAAATGTCCGTATAAAATCGTCGTTAAAGCTCAAGTTTTAGCGAGATAAATCTAATAAGTTTACCGCTCTATCTCCAAAATATATGGCTACAAATTGCCCAAAGCAAGATTGAGATATAAATTATTATGGTAATTTCCTGGTTCATATATTTTTAGCCCATCAACACTATTTAGGAGAATTTATGACCGCAACCGTCGATAGACAAATACAAGATAGCCAACAGTCAGAAGAACGTAGAGAAGGCCCTCGTAAAATTGGTATTCCCAAAGAAATTTATCCCAATGAATGCCGTGTCGCAGCGACTCCCAACACGGTCAAAAAACTGCAAAAGCTAGGCTTTGAAGTTCTAGTAGAAACTAATGCAGGAGCATCAGCTAACTTTACAGATCTCGCTTATCAAGAAGCAGATTGTAAGATTGTCTCCGATACTGCTAATTTGTGGTCAGAAGCAGATATTATTCTCAAGGTGCGCGCTCCTGAAGACTCAGAAATTGAAGTCATGCCCGAAGGTAAAACTATTATCAGCTTTATCTGGCCCGCACAAAATGAAGAATTGTTAAATAAGCTAGCATCTCGTAATGCAACAGTTTTAGCGATGGATGCCGTACCCCGAATCAGTCGCGCTCAGAAAATGGATGCCCTCTCTTCGATGGCAAACATTGCTGGTTATCGGGCGGTAATCGAAGCTGCTAACAACTTCGGTCGTTTCTTTACAGGGCAGATTACTGCTGCGGGTAAAGTTCCCCCTGCTAAAGTATTGGTGATTGGTGCTGGTGTAGCAGGTTTGGCAGCTATTGGCGCAGCCAGAAGTCTCGGTGCAGTAGTTCGCGCATTTGATACTCGTCCTGTAGTTAAAGAACAGGTAGAAAGCCTCGGTGCAGAATTCCTCGAACTAGAATTTGAAGAGGATGGTAGTGGTGCTGGTGGTTACGCTAAAACCATGAGTAAAGAGTTTATCGAAGCAGAAATGGCATTGTTTAGAGAACAAGCCAAAGAAGTCGATATTATTATTACTACCGCCTTGATTCCTGGTCGTCCCGCACCTAAACTAGTGCTTACCGATATGGTTGAATCAATGAAAGAAGGTTCGGTCATCGTCGATTTAGCTGCCGAACAAGGGGGTAACTGCGAAGTAACTAAGCCTAATGAGATATACCAATACAACGGCGTTACCATCATCGGTTTAACCGATTTACCCAGTCGCATGGCTGCCCAGTCCAGTCAACTCTACGGTACAAACCTCTGGCATCTACTCAAAGATATGGGTGGGGCAGAAGACTATAAAGTAGACTACGAAGACCAAGTAATTCGTGGTGCTTTAATCGTCCATGAAGGCAAGGTAACTTGGCCCCCACCAAAAATCGAAAATCCTTCTCCCACTCCTCCTCCCAAACCCAAAGCTGCGGTTAAAACCACCGAAGAAAAAGAAGAGAAGAAATCTGGTAATGGGGTATTGTGGCTAATTCTAGCGGGTTTAGCCCTCTTAGGAGTGGGTATTGGCGCACCAACCTCTTTCTTATCTCACTTTACCGTCTTTGTTTTGGCTTGCTTTATTGGCTATCAAGTAATTTGGAACGTCACCCCCGCATTGCATACACCCTTAATGAGTGTCACCAACGCCATTAGCGGAATTATTATCTTAGGTGGTATGTTGCAAATTTCAGGAGAAATAACTTCTGCCCCTGTGATTTTAGGTGCGATCGCCATTCTGGTAGGAACGATTAACATCTCTGGGGGCTTTTTGGTCACGCAACGGATGCTGAAAATGTTCCAGAAATAATCCCTATATGCAGATGCACCCCGTAGAGACGTACCATGTTACGTCTCTACCGATACATTGTCATTATTACGAAAATAAATCATGTCAAATAATCTTGTGGCGGTGGCTTATATTGCTGCCAGTGCCTTATTTATCCTCAGCCTGGGGGGACTATCAAACCAGGAAACCGCTCGTCGGGGTAACGTGTTTGGAATTATCGGGATGGCGATCGCCTTTGTCGCTACTGCCCTCAGCGCACAGGTAAACGGTTATGGAGTTTTAATTAGCGCGATCGTTCCTGGGGCGATTATCGGCTCGATTTTGGCTGCTAGAGTAGCTATGACTGCCATGCCCGAACTTGTAGCAATTTTACATAGTTTTGTGGGTTTAGCTGCGGTATTGGTTGGTTTTGCTACCTATTTGCAACCCGAAAATTCTTTAACTGGAGTAGAAGCAACCATTCACGAACTAGAAATTTACATCGGTATCTTTATCGGTGCTGTTACCTTTACTGGTTCGGTAGTCGCTTTTGGTAAATTAAACGGTTCAATTGGTAGTAAGCCTTTTGCTTTACCCGCTCGTCATTTAATTAATATCGCTTTATTATTAGGTTCGGTTTACCTCGGCGTACAGTTCATGCAAACTGCCGATGGCTTGCAACCTTTATTAATCATGTCTGGGTTAGCTGGTATCCTCGGCTTTTTACTCGTAATGGGTATCGGTGGCGCAGATATGCCCGTAGTTATCTCCATGCTGAATAGCTACTCTGGTTGGGCTGCTGCTGCTGCTGGTTTTATGCTTTCTAACGATCTACTGATCGTAACTGGTGCATTAGTAGGAAGTAGCGGTGCGATCCTCAGCTACATTATGTGCGAAGCGATGAACCGTTCCTTTATCAGTGTCATCCTTGGTGGCTTTGGTGAAGGTGCTAATGGTGCTACACCCGCAAGAGAAGCCAAACCCATGGGCGAAGCTACTGCAACCAACGTCGAAGAAGTAGCCGAATTACTCAACGATGCGAAAAGCGTGGTTATCGTACCTGGTTACGGTATGGCGGTAGCACAGGCACAGCACGCAGTTTCCGACATCACTAAAATCCTTCGCAAGCGCGGTAAAGAAGTCCGTTTTGGGATCCACCCCGTAGCGGGAAGAATGCCTGGACATATGAACGTACTCTTGGCAGAGGCTAACGTACCCTACGACATCGTGTTAGAGATGGAAGAGATCAACGATGATTTCTCTGATACTGACGTGGTGTTAGTTATTGGTGCAAACGATACGGTTAATCCTAGTGCCTTGGAAGATCCTAACAGTCCCATTGCAGGTATGCCGGTAATGGAGGTTTGGCACGCTCAACACACGATCGTGATGAAGCGCAGTTTGGGTATCGGTTATGCAGGGGTAGATAATCCTCTGTTTTATATGGATAATAACCAGATGTTATTTGGCGATGCGAAGCAAAATGTTAGCGCGTTGTTGAATGAGTTGTCTAAGAGTGAGAAGAAAGAATTGGTTGCTGTTTGATATAACTTAAGTTATTGTTGAGTCCTCCTAATTTTAGGGGGATTTTTTTGTCTCACGCAAAGGCGTTTACGACGCGAAGCTAGTCCTTTAGGATACCCGTCGCCTTGGGTGCAAAGGCGCAAAGGGGTTATTTGTTGGGTGTTGGGAATTGTAAGAGGAGGAAGCAAAGGGGTTATCTGTGTTTGTTGAGGTTTTGTGTATAAAAGGGAATTATTTTTGTATGGGTAGTTTTATTTTATTTTTTTATGACTGTTGAACGCGAAGATTATAAACTTGAAATTTTTAAATATACTGTTAATCAATCTATAGATCGCCTTTTGCCTAAGAGTAGTGAAGATGCTTTGAGTATAATTCTGCATAAAAGTAATGAGGTGGTTTGGAGCATCGCAACAGATATTATGCAAAAAATTTAATTAAGTTTCACGCAAAGACGCAGATACGCGAAGAGATTATTCGTTTGGTGTTGTGATTTGTAGAAGAAGAAGGCAAAATACGGTCTAAATGATTGGCAATCGCTGTTTTAAGTATATATATTTGTAATTGGTATTAGCTGTATTCATACTCTCTGCGCTCTTTCTTTGCGTCTTCGCGCCTCTGCGAGAGATAAAAAGTTTCGCGCAAAGACGCTAAGACGCGAAGAGATTATTTGTTTGGTGTTGGGAATAGTAAGGGAAGGAAGCAAAGGGGGCGATCTGTGAGGGAGAATGAGATTAGTAGAGAGATTGTGGACGCTGCGTATCAGATTCATACGAGGTTGGGGGCGGGCTTGTTGGAGTCGGTTTATGAGGCGGTGATGGCTTATGAGTTGGGGAAGCGGGGGTTAGGGTTTGAGAGGCAAAAGCCCATTGCAGTGGTTTATGAGGAGATGCACCTGGGAGAGGGGTTTCGGGCGGATTTTATTGTGGAGAATTTGGTGATTATTGAGTTGAAGTCTATAGAACATATTGCCCCAGTTCACAAGAAGCAACTGTTAACATATCTTCGTTTGACTAACAAGCGTTTAGGTTTACTCATCAACTTCAACACCGATCTCATCAAAAACGGTATTACTCGCATCGTTAATAACCTATAAACTCTCCGCGTCTTCGCGTCTTTGCGAGAGATAAAACCAAACAACTCCCTGACTAAAAAAAGCGATCGCCTTTTCTCAACATCAAGCAAACGATTACGCAGAAATTTCTTTGAGGAACAACTCTACTAATTCGGTAGTGGTAACTAAGGTTTCGCTTTCCTGGGAATATAAATCCTGAGTACGATAACCTTGAGCCAAAATACTATTCCAAGCCTGTTGTAAACTCTCTACTGCTTCTACTTCTCCCCACTGTTCTAGCATCATCATCGCGCTAGCTATTGTACCCAGAGGATTGGCGCTATCTTTACCAGCAAGATTGGGTGCAGTCCCGTGAATCGGTTCATAAAGACCAAATCCAGCCGAATTTAAGCTAGCAGAGCCTAATAAGCCAACCGAACCGACTAAAGCACCACCAAGATCGCTCAAGATATCGCCAAATAAATTACCCGCCAAGATTACATCAAAGTGTTTCGGGTTAATTACTAGCTGCATGGCTAAATTATCTACTAACATCGGTTCAACGATAACATCAGGATATTCTCGCGCTACTTCTGTTACTAATCTCGTCCAGGGTAAATGGGGTAAGGCATTTTCTTTATGAGCTACTGTAAGTAAACCCCGTCTGGTTTGGGCTTTGGCAAGAGCTACCTTAGCAATACGTTCGATCTGCCAGTCATAATACTGCATGGTGTGATAACCATAGTTGCCTTGTTCGTCTTCTTCTCTTCCTGCTGCACCAAAATAAATCCCGCTGACTAACTCGCGCACGAATAAAATATCTACTCCTGACAAATAATTACCTTTTAAACTAGAATTATTAATCAAACTGGGAAATGTTTTAACTGGACGCAGATTAACAAAAAAATCAAACTGTTTTCTTAGCTCCAATAATCCCCCTTTACTTATCGCACCAAAGAGAATGCCATCGCAATGACTACATAATTGGGATGTCTCGACGGGAAAATATGAGCCATGTTGTTCAAACGCTGTTTTTCCAATGACACCATAATCTATTTGCAGTTGAAAATTATGTTTTGTGGCTATTGGTTGCAAAATTTTCAACGTCGCTTCTATAACTTCTAACCCGATACCCTCTCCTGGTAAAGCTGCTATTCGATATCGCTCGATCATTTTATATTATTACTATAGCAGTGCCGAACTAAAAGAACTAGCTGCTTGGTCATGTATTTCAACATTCCCAGATTTTGAATTAATCGAACATCAGAGCGATCGCCTTTAGGGTTAAGCTAACAATGATTCTTTAGTCGGCGATAATGGCAATGATGGTCTTTATGGTGGTTATGGTTGAGATACTTTAAAAGTTCTACCAATAGCAAATCGGTATAGATGAGATCGAGGATTTTGGCGATGGCAGAGATCGAATTCACCTCAATAAAACCGGCTTTACCGCTCTTTAATTACTAAAAACCGCCACCAGCACCACCGCCACCGCTAGAGCCACCGCCAAAACCACCACCGCTACTCGAACCACCACCGCTTGAACCACCACTATATCCTCCATAGCTACCACCGCTGTAGCTGTTTCTTTTCTTGCTTTTTCTTCTTTTCCTCCCACCACCACCACTATCGTCGTTATTGGAAATCGCAATAAAAATAATCAAGACAAGCAGAATAACAAACAAAGTAAAAGCGAAACTACTGGTTTTGACCGTTGGCGAACTCACCTTAATTTGATCGGTTGTGTTAAAAGTCGATACAGAATTGAGTGGAGAAATTAAAGCCTTGATGCCATCGAGAGTACCGCGATCGAAATTTCCATGTTTGTATTGAGGAGTAATCTGAGTATCGATAATCTCTTTTACTTCCGTATCGGGTACAATATCTTCAATACCGTAGCCTGTTTGAATTTCAACGCGCCTGTCCCCTATAGAAACCAAAAATAATATACCGTTATCGGTTTCAGCTTTACCAATACCCCAGTAGTTAAATAGTTGCGTTGCAAAAGCTTTAGGAGAATCAGCAGGAGCAGTTTCGGGTACGGTGACAACAGCAATTTCTGTACCGTTGTTTTGTTCTAGGTTGGTAATTAGACGATTTAACTCAGTTTCGGTTGCGTCACTGAGGATATTTGCCATGTCTGTTACCCATTCGTCTTTGGTAGCTTGAGGATTTACTACTTCTTCTACTGTCAAGGCTTGACTTTTGAGGGGAGTAAATAAAATAGTCGAACCAATCAAACCAAGGGTAGCTGTTTGTTGGAATAAGTTTAAAGTTTTCATAATCTATTATTGTTTGCTTAACTTAATCAAGGGGAACAAAATCATCCCCAAAACCAGAATTTTGACCAGCTTGAACTCGAACTAGCTGTAGTTGTCGATCGCGATCGCCTGAAGGTGAAAAGCGAATTTCTCCTGATGCACCTGTGGTAGAGAATTGCGATCGCGATCGAGCCGGTTGTATTCCTTTACGAGTAGGATTATCTTTCCTAAAAATGTCTATTCTGTCCGCCATCGCTCGATAAACTCTTGTTGAAGATTAAGAGATGAAGAATTATTTTCTGTTTCAGACAAAGACTTACCAAAAGCAAAACCAGCCAAAGCACTAAGTATTGCCACAGATGTAATAGCAATTAAACCAATAGTTAAAGCCAGAAAAAACTGACCAAAATATACTCTAATTGCTAGTCCCATTAAATGACTGAAACCATAATCAATATGCCAGTTACCGTCACTATCTTGATAGACATCTTCGACTTTCATGATTACCTCAAATCTTGGTGTTTTCTTGAACGATCGCAAGCGATCAGTCGAGTGGTACAAAATCATAGCCAAAACCAGAATTTTGACCAGATTGAACTCGAACCAACTGTAGTTGTAGATTGCGATCGCCTGAAGGTAAAAAACGAATTTCTCCTGATGCACCTATGCTGGAGAATTGCGATCGCGATAAAGCCTCTTGTATTCCCTGACGAGTAGGATTATCTTTAATTCCAGCAATTAAAGCGATCGTTGCATCGTAGGCTAAAGCAGTACGCCAGTTTACTTCTCCTTTCCAGAGGTTAGATGCAGCCTGGGGAAAATCGGGATTTACTTCTCCTCTGATATGCCAAGGTATTGCCACCACCATATCTACGGTATCTTTACCCGCCGTCTTGAGGGTTTTTGCTGTGTAGACATCATCCCCTGCTAAAAGTGGCAGATGATGATTATTGGCTCGTGCTACAGATAAAGCTAAATTTAAAGTGGAGGAAGTGGCTAGTAAGGTTAAAGCTTCTGCATCTCTGTTTTTCGCCTCGATAACCGCCTCAGTTGGCTCGAAATCTGGATCCCTAAGATCGAATTCTGTGACAACTTCTCCGCCATTACTGACTAGATCGGTTGCAAAGGAATCCTTAAGAGAATTACTATAGTTGCTTGCCGAATCATAGAAAACCACTGCTTTTTGCTTGCCTAATTGTTCTAGAAAGTATTTAGCCAAAGCGTTTCCCGCAAAGCGATCGCTCGGTACAGTCCGAAAAATATAATCTCCTACCTGGGAAATAGATACACTAGTGCTAGTAGGAGAAATAGCGACTAAACCTGCTTGTTCGTATACTTCCGCAGCAGCTAGGGTAACATCACTCGAAAAATGCCCCACAACTCCTAAAATATCGGGATTTTCAGCAAAAGATTGAGCTAACTGTCGAGCAATTTGAGGATCGTTATCATCATTGGCGATCGCAACTTTAAGGGGAATACCTTTAATTCCATCTCCCGCATTAATTTCTTTCTGTGCTTGCGCTACTCCCCGCAAAATTTCTTGAGCGGTGTTAACATCTGCGCCAATGGGTACAGAAACTACAATACTATAGGATTTACTGTCTCCAATTGCAGCATTATTGAGATAAATAACTGTTTCAGGATCGTTAGGAAACTGAGCGAGCGATTGTTGCCAGTAATCGATAGCTTGTTGATAGTTTTGTTGTTGAAATGCGATAATTCCTTTTTGTTTTAGCTCGTTAGGAGTATCGATCGATAACCGTTCTCCCCAGCTAATGCGGTTGGAAATAGAATTATCGGCGACTGGAGAATTAGTAGATTCAACTACTTCGGGAGTAGGTGATTCGCTACTAAAGAATTTGGGGAATTTGGGATAAATTTTGTAACCAGACCAAACCAATAAACCCAATAAAATAAATACAATTGGTGGTGGTGTTTTTAATGTACGACTCATGTTTTTGTAAGCTTATGAGAAAAAAATAAACTAGAAAGAATCGAGATATGATTCAATCTTTTTCGTTACTAAATAGATCGATTAAATGACTAAAAGCCACTTGTAGCTAGAGATTTTTAAGGCGATCGTCTATTTCCGCCTCTAGAGATAACAAGTCTATTTCTGCGGATAATTCTTCGGGTTGATTCGCTTCAAGTTCTGTTTTGGCCGATTCTAAAAATGCCTTTTTTTCGATACTATCTTTCGCTTCAGTAAATTGCGATCGCGCTACATCAAGATTGAAATCGGTGGAGATTTGATTGAGTTGCGCCATTGCACCGTTAATTTTAGACAACGTTGCCAGATTATCCATCTCTAGCTTGTATGCTTCTAATTTTTCAATTTCTCTTTTTAACTTGTTTTGTGCTTTGTGCTTCATGGCTTCCGCTTGAGCGAGGCGATCGCTCAATTTAGGCAAGATTTTTTCGATAGCGATCGCTTTAGTAATTGCTAATCTGGCTGCCTCTAGATTTCCTCTGTCACGAGCAACCTTTGCCTGTTTTTCGGCTTCTTCTAGCTCATCTTGTTTGAGATTATATTCTTGTTTAGCTAATTCATAGGCTGCCACTATGGTTGCGACTGCATCTTTTAATTGTGCGATCGATTCTTGCATTGATGCGATCGATTCTTCGGCTACATTTTTAGCGATTTTACCGCCTGATTCGACGGGTAAACCCCAAAGCCATTTCCAAGCAGCTACAGATGTTCTGCCTGCGGTTTCTCCTAACAGCCAATAGGTAATTTTTTTGTTCATTTCTCTGCAATAATAAGTTGAAATTTTAGTTTGAAAATAAAAGATTTATAAAAGCTTAGTTAACAAAAGCAGTTAGCTTTTATCTAATAACGGTATGACTCTAGTTGAGGTTAACTTTAACAGTCAATTGTTAAGAGATACCATTTTTATTCAGATCTATTTTATGGAAATCGCCTTTTTTTCAAAGTAATTAACATGATTAATTTTTCCATTTTTAAGCATCGAGTGAGTTTAAATTAAATATACCGAAAGTTAATTTAGTTTAAAATCTAAAAAATATGGAAACTTTTAATTATATTTAGGTAATAACTAGAATAAAACTGTAATTAATTTCTTTATTAGGTAAGTTAACCTGATTAAACGTTAAACTAATCCCCAAATCAAAACTATTTTATGTTTAATTAAGTAGAGCTAGTTATCTGGTTTTATCTTTTAGAGGAAAAGAATGAGGTAAAATATCTTTACTAGCGGATTAATATGGTCTAAATATCAACCACATAATTAATCCCATTATTGGCATAGACGCAACTAAAAAAGTAACTAAGCAACCAGGTTTTCCCCGTTTATTTGCATCTGCACAAGTCCCAAAAATTATATAAAAATACAATCCCAAATACACAAAACAAAATATTGATTCCCAGCGAAACATTGGTTCCGAAAATGTTATAGATATTACAGATACCAGAGCGACTATTGCGATCGAAAGCATAACTGCTGATAAAGACAATCCAATCCCTAGGAAGAAAAAAACAAAAAAGTAACTATAAAAGACCGATTAACCTGGTTGACTGACAAAACTTATGAAATATTATAAGAATACGTTTGAACTTTGAACTCCAAACTATATCCTTTTTCTTGGATTAACGCTGCTCTAACGGCTGAATTCACTCACTTTAGCATAAGCAAATGTTGATTGAAATTTCGGATCTGCTTGAGAATATGTCTCCACTAAACTTTTAATATCTCCTGCCAAATTAGGGAGGATTTCTTCCGTTTTTTTCCTGACTCTTCCTCGATAATTATCTACACAAATGATTCCCGTTTCTAGTTTTTTTAATCCAGTGGCGATCGCTTGTCGTGACCATCCTAATTGAGTTTCTGCTTTTCGAGGAGAGCCATCAAAATACTATGAGGGTTACTTCGGCCATGAAAGCCCTTTTTTTGACCCCTGTCAGCTTTCTTGCTGCACTTTTTAGAGTGAATTGCCATTTTTCACTCTTTCATTTACTCTTTGGCGATCGCCATCATCAGAAAAACTGGACAAGCCCAGTGGTTAAGCCTTTAATCTATCTGGTAAGTTATTTAAACGCAAGTCCCGAAATCTTTTTGCTGCTGAGGTATCCCTATTTGCTGTCAGAAGAAAATCAATCGTATTACCTTGACTGTCAATGGCACGATATAAATATTTCCATTTTCCTTTTACCTTAATCTCTAGTTTCCGCTAAGTTTGGAATGAGGAAATGAGTTCAGACACTGAGCTGAAGCAACAATTCCGATTAATCAATGACTCAGGCAGCAAGTGAATGATCCAGCTCGGACGGTTTTTGCCGTCGATGAGCCATGATGCCTTTAGGCAAATGAGCCGTCACGGAATTCTTTTTTCGGATTTGTCCATGGCTGAGGGCAACTTGGGGAAACTCAGCCCGTGCTAAGAGCCGACGCAAACGCCCGGTCGTCTTTTGTGGGCGGCGGTCCCAGAAGCCAGTGGGAATGGAAGGCAACACCAGTGCCAGATAACTCAAAATGTTGCCCACCAACATTGCCAGCTCTGGCAAGCGTTGGCAACTTTCTGGGGCAAAGACGAACTGACGGTGTAATCCCAACATTTGCTTGGCCACCAACGGCACCTGCTCCACTGGCCAGCGGTCTAGATAGAGATTGAACAGACTCAGGGGTTGTAAGCAGAGATTAGTCCCCAAAACGAGGGGGTCGCTGTAGAGGGGGTCAAAAAAGACCCAGATGGAAAAAGTCTCATGGGATGGGTCAACTTTTAAGTCCGATAGAACCAAATTCTGCCAGCTTTGGGCGCGAATGGTGCGACCGTCCACCTCAAATGAGGTCTCGAAGTCTGGCTCCGTTGCTTCAATCTTGTGACCTTTCCGTTGGCGTGGCAGGGGTCGCACCAGTTGGCCGTACTGGGGTCGCCGACCTTGACCGCCATACTCGGGCAGCTCATTGCGACGGGCGGTACAGTTGCAGGCGAGTCGCAGGACATAGCGTTTGACCGAGGCTGACTGCACCTCACTGATATGGGCTCCCGCATCGAAGACGAGGACTTCATTGTCGGCCAGATTGTCTCCCGCCCAGCTCAAAGCCTTCTGCTTGAGTTTTTTCTGGCTCCGCTCAGTGGCATCGGCTCGCAGGATTTGTCTCAGTAAGGGCAGGCGTTGACCCGCTAACTGTCCGACTTCGACGACTAAAGCAAAACCAATCCCTTTGAGCATCCGGTTGGCCATGCCGTTGAAATATTTGCCCATCCATCCTTTCAAACGCAAACGCCAAAAGGCCGTCAAATCTACAGCTAGGGGTCGATATCCTTCATACTCATGGGCTTGCCATTCCCCTTGCTGTTGCACATACGAGTGCCAGCCATCTAACAAGTTATCGATCTTCCAGGCTCCATAGCGCATCGCCTGCCAACTTCGCCGTATCTCCTCTGGGGAGAAGCCAGACTCTTGCAGGGCGGGAAAAACCGCTCCTCGACTGCCCAGAAATGAGCCATTCAGGATACTCCACATCAGATGGAGCAAAGCCAGATTTGTGCCGACTGGTACACTTTGCACAATAATTTGTAAAGCTTGTAGAGTTTGTTCGATGGCAGTTGGCATACACTACTCTCTGGCAATTTGTTTGGCTATCTGCCATTATGAACTAGAATCTTCCCCCGAATCTAGTAATTGCTAATTGCTATCTTCTTGCTCTCATTTAGCGGAAACTAGAGTTTAACAAACAGTCTCTAACTGCGTCTAAGATGCATCTAAGAGCTTAAAATCACTGCTACCAGACTATAGGCAAAAATTACTCATGACCACTCCAACTGTATTTGACCAAA
>JASJEI010000484.1 GCA_030064795.1 Pleurocapsa sp. MO_226.B13
TATTGAATAAGTAATTAACAGCAAGTAGAGCTTATGCAGTTTTTGTTCGACTTGGAGACGGGATAGAAAGATGGGAGATAGGGAGATGGGGAGATAGGGAGATGGGGAGATAGGGAGATGAGGAGATAGGGAGATGGGGAGATAGGGAGATGGGGAGATGGGGAGATAGGGAGATAGGGAGATGCAATAGACCTCGTATATGCAGAAGTTTTCAATTAAAAACGGCTGTAAGTCCCCTAGTCCCCGAGTTTCCTAGATTGAGGTACCTTTGAGGAATTTAGCAACTGTTTGAACGTCCTTGTCGCCCCGTCCAGAACAGCAAATCACGATACGGGGGCTGCCAGTCAGTTGGGGGCAAAGGGTTTCGAGATAGGCGATCGCATGAGAGGTTTCCAAGGCGGGAATAATTCCTTCTAGTTGCGAAAGCAGTTGGAAAGCAGCTAAAGCTTGCTGGTCAGTTACGCTGTAGTATTCAGCGCGCTCGCTAGCTTGTAAATAACTGTGTTCTGGTCCGACACCAGGATAGTCTAGTCCTGCACTGATAGAATGTGCCTCGACAATTTGACCTTCTCGATCCTGTAGTACATAACTCATCGCGCCATGCAAAACCCCAACTCGACCTTTGGTTAAGGTTGCTGCATGTTTAGCAGTGTCAACTCCCTCTCCAGCTGCTTCAATACCAATCAGACGTACTGAAGGTTCTTTGACAAAGTCGTGGAATAATCCCATCGCATTGGAACCACCACCTACACAAGCCAAGAGAATATCTGGTAGTCCTTCCCATTGTTCTTGGGATTGGGCGCGAGTTTCCTGACCAATTATCGCTTGGAAGTCCCGTACCATCATCGGATAGGGATGAGGACCAGCAACTGAACCCAAGATATAGTGAGTTGTTTCTACATTGGTTACCCAATCTCGAATTGCCTCACTAGTCGCATCTTTTAAAGTTCCTGTCCCAGCTTCTACCGGACGGACTTCTGCCCCCATCAGACGCATACGAAATACATTGAGAGCTTGTCGTTCCATATCGTGGAGCCCCATATAAATGACGCACTCTAAACCAAAACGAGCGCAGACAGTGGCAGTGGCTACACCATGTTGTCCTGCTCCAGTTTCGGCGATAATGCGTTGTTTGCCCATACGCTTGGCTAGAAGCACTTGTCCGAGAGCGTTGTTAATTTTGTGTGCCCCTGTGTGGTTTAAATCCTCACGTTTGAGATAAATTTGTGGCCCTGTGCCATCAGGTCGAGCATAATATTGACTCAGACGTTCGGCATAGTAAAGTGGAGTTGGTCGTCCAACATAATTTCGCAATAAATCCTGAAATTCTTGTTGAAACTGTGGCTCGTCTCGGTATTTAGCTAAAGCAGTTTCTAACTCACTTAAAGCTACCATCAAAGTTTCTGGAACGTATTTGCCCCCAAATTGACCAAAGCGACCAAGAGAATCAGGTTGTTGAGTGAGTGATGGATTATCTCTTTTTCTGCTTTTAGTGTCTGCTAACATGGGAATCTCCTCAATGATCGATAAATATGTTGTTAGTAATGGACGGATTAGGACTCAAAAAACTCATGAAATTGCTGTTTTCAATTCGTTACAAAAATCTCGAACTGCTCGCAGTCTGTTATAAGGAGTGCCTTCTGCTAGGCGTTGCACAAAAGCACTGCCAACAATAACCGCATCTGCACCCCAATCTATTACTTGTCGAGCTTGTTCGGGAGTGGAAATCCCGAAACCAACGGCAATCGGCTTATTAGTAACGCTGCGAATCTCTGTAATGACATCTTTGACTCGTGTTTGGATTTGAGAACGCATTCCAGTAACACCCGTGACACTGACTAGATAGATAAAACCACGAGAACGCTCGGCGATCGCTTTAATCCTCTGTTTGGGGCTAGTCGGAGTGACTAACAAAATAACTTCGATTCCTGCTGCATCTGCTTGTTGTAGTAGCTCGTTGGCTTCTTCTACAGGTAGATCGGGGACGACTAAACCTTTAATGCCTGCAATCACAAGGCGATCCATAAAGGTTTCGATGCCCAAATTGAGGATCGGGTTGTAGTAAGTAAATAAGATTAAGGGCGATCGCAAACTGCGAGTTAGAGATTGAGCCATTTCTAAAACGCTAGCTAACTTAACTCCTTGCTTGAGGGCGCGGGTTGCTGCTGCCTGAATTACAGGACCATCAGCTAGAGGATCGGAGTAAGGAACTCCCAGTTCGATAAAATCTGCATTAGCATCTAGAACTTTTAAAGCGTCGGCTGTCAGTTCTAAATCGGGATCCCCAGCAGTTACAAAGGGAATTAAAGCACGCTGGTTATTTTGACGTAAAGATTCAAAATGTTGCGAGATAGTAGTCATAATTAGAGATGAAAGATGAAGGACGAGGGAATAGATCTGTGTAATTAAACTAGAGTCTTTTGTCTGGGATTCAATAAATACTGGACAGCCTGTTCAACATTGAGTTGTTTGACAAGGGACTCTCCCACTAGCACTGCGTCTGCTCCAGCTTTAGCCACAAAAGCCAAATCGGCGGCGGTGTATAAACCAGACTCACTAACGATAGTGATTCCTCGACAGTTTATTTTTCCCCAACGTCTGCTTAATAGATTTTGGGTTGTTTCGAGGTTGACGCTAAAGTCTTGAAGATTGCGATTGTTAATACCAATTAGCTCCACTAAAGGTAGGGTCAATATGCGATCGATCTCTTCTATGGTATGTACTTCGATAAGTGCGGTCATGCCTAATTCTCTTGTCAGTTGAAGCAGCTTGGCAATTTCTCGATCGGATAAAAGGTTAGCAATTAATAACACTGCATCTGCACCATTAACCCGTGCTAGATAAATTTGATAAGGGTCAACAATAAACTCCTTGCACAGTAAGGGCAATCTTACTTGTTTTCTAATCCTCCGCAGATTTTCAAAGCTGCCTTGGAAAAATTTGCTATCGGTTAGTACCGAGAGACAAGTAGCACCGCCACGTTCGTATGCTTGAGCGATCGCAACTGGCTCGAAATCGGCACGAATTACTCCTTTACTAGGAGAAGCTTTTTTGACTTCAGCAATTAAGCTGGGTTTAGCGGGATTTTGTCGTAAAGCTGCCAAGAAATTTCTGGTAACGGGAGCAGTTTTTACCCGTTCTTGCAGAGTAGCTAGAGATAGTCTTTCAATTCTCTGGGCAACTTCCTGTAGCTTATAATCGGCAATTTCCTGGAGTATCGTTTTAGGTCTAACGGAACTGGCATTCATGTTAATAATTACCTGGAGTAATCCTGTTGGGTTTTAAAAATTACAAGTTTTTTTAGAGGGATTAAGGCAAATAAAGTAGTCTTTGCAGAGATAAAATTAAAAGTTAAGAAGAGTTTTAAAGAAAGAACATTTTTCTTTCTTTCCCCCACTATTTTCTACCTCTACTTACTTGCGAAATTTTGTTTTCTCTTCTTCTTGTGCGTACCGCAAATTCGAGATAACCCAAAATCTTTGTTGCTTCGCAATTGAGTCAGTTATTTTTCCATCGACGCTTATGCCGTTATCGATTGTCGGTTACAACCCGAACTGAGATTGAGTAGTACTTCCCACTAACGAAGCAGCAGAGAAGTTGGCAGGATTAGCATAGTTGCGAACTGCGTTATCGATAATGGTCTGACCAATTCCTCCAGCCAAAGTCATAATCGATTCTGGATGGAACTGTACGGCAGCGATAGGTAACGTCCGATGTTCGATGCTCATAATTACTCGATCTTCGGTAATGGCGGTAACTTTTAATTCCGCAGGTAGTCGCTCGGGCAAAGCGTACAGAGAATGGTATCGACCGACTTCAAAGGATGCTGGTAGGTCTTGGAACAGGTTAGAGTCGTCAGCGATAACAGAAATCTGAGATACCTTGCCATGTTGGGGATAGTCAAGAACTCCTAGTTCTCCGCCAAAGGCTTCGACAATACTTTGCAATCCCAAACATACGCCAAAGATAGGAATTTGTCGTTTCTGACAGGCAGCAATAGTTGCTGCAACTTTAAAATCAGTAGGTTTTCCAGGACCAGGAGATAACACGACTAGGTCTGGTTGTTCTCTATCTAAAAGTGATTCAGCAAAACCATGACGTAGTGTGGTTACTCTTGCACCAGTTTGACGCATATAGTTGGCGAGAGTATGTACAAAAGAATCTTCGTGATCGATTAGTAAGACGTGCTTGCTAATTCCTGGATCGGTTTGCTGTTGTAGATTAGAGTCAGCTAAGATGCGATCGCTAGCTTGGGCTTGTTCTAGGGTTTGAAATAAAGCTGCTGCTTTAGTAATGGTTTCCTGGGCTTCTGCTTCTGGATCCGAATCATAGAGTACTGTTGCCCCCGCACGAACTTCGGCGATCGTATCCTGTAAGCGAATAGTCCGCAGAATTAAACCCGTGTTTAAGTTGCCATCAAAAGTTAAATAGCCAACTGCACCGCCATACCAACGTCGGGGACTACGCTCGCGTTGTTCGATAAACTCCATTGCCCAGCGTTTGGGCGCGCCTGTAACTGTTACCGCCCAAAGATGAGTCAAAAAGGCATCTAGAGCATCAAACTCTGGTCGCATCAAACCTTCTACGTGGTCTACAGTATGAATTAAATGACTGTACATTTCAATTTGACGACGACCAATTACCCTCACCGAGCCAGGTTCGCAGATTCGCGATTTATCGTTGCGATCCACGTCCGTACACATGGTCAATTCTGATTTATCTTTGTCGGAGTTGAGCAGCTTTTGAATCTGTAAAGAATCTTCAATCGCATCTTTTCCACGACGGATCGTACCACTAATGGGACAGGTTTCTACCCTTCTGCCCTCTACCTTGACAAACATTTCGGGAGAAGCACCAATGAGATATTCTCCTCCTAAATTAAAAATAAATCCATAGGGACTGGGGTTAATTTCCTTAAGGATGCGAAACAGTTGAGTAGGGGATTTTGTACAGTGTTTGAAGAAATTTTGACTGGGTACAACTTCAAACAAATCTCCTCGGCGGAAGTATTCTAGAGCTTCTCTAACCCGATCCTCATACTCTCCTGGTTGATGGTCGCAGGGTCGATCGGGGGTTAGATTCTTACCTCGGTAGTCGATCTTTTCACCACTGCGAGGTAAATCTCTGGTAGTACCATATTGAGTCACAAATTCATATTGCAAGCGATATCCCTGCTTCTGATAATAATCAACAATTAATAATTCATCAGGCAGATACAGTACCAAATCCCGTTGGTCTTCCTCTCGCTGTTGCTGTTTGGACATTTGCTCGAACTGAAACACCAGGTCGTAGCCAAACGCACCGTAAAGTCCTAAATGTTCGTCTTCACAACTACTAAAAAGCCGAATAATTTCTCGAACCACAGTAAAAACTGATGGTTGACGACTGCGTTCTTCTTCCGAAAATAATCGTTCTGTTGGTTTGACCGACCCAAAAAGCTGACGTTCTTCTTTTTCTAAAGATGCTAGTTCTGAGAGGTTGGCTAAAGCTTCGGCTAGATACTCTAGCAACACTATCCCGCGATCGTTGTGCGCTGTGAGAGTGAAACTATTGTCGCGAGTTGCTAGTTCTAAAGGTGGATTAACAAATCCGATCGCCCATCTGGTGTAACGTCCTGGATATTCATATTGACTTTTTAATAAGCCTCCCCGTTGAGAATCAAGACGCAATAAAACTTCTTCTATGGCAGCTTGGGTCGAAATCTTCTCAACAGTACGGGAAACAAAAATACTGCCTTGAGTAGTGTAAGAATGTGGAGCTAAATACATTGGAAATTTTTCTTGCTAATTGGATAGATCTGAACCGTTGGAGAAAACTCGATAGATTAACAATCAATTAATGAGTAAGAACTAACCTGAAATTTTTTACTCGCTGGAAAAGATGGTGTTTTACCACGACCGTAGAATTGAGCTAATGGCATTGCATCCTGCATCAGTCGGCTAAAACTTTCTGGTGTCAGAGATTGAGGACCATCAGACATCGCTTGGGCTGGGTTGGGATGAACCTCAATCATCAAAGAATCTGCACCAGCTGCGATCGCAGCCATTGCCATCGTGGGAACGTATTCTGATTTTCCCGTAGCGTGGCTGGGATCGATGACGACGGGTAAGTGAGTTAGCGATCGCAATACTGGCACAACAGATAAATCTAAAGTATTGCGAGTATATTGGGAATCAAAGCTACGAATACCACGCTCGCATAAAATTACATTGGGATTGCCAGCATCAAGAATATATTCTGCTGCCATTAACCATTCTTCAATGGTGGCAGATAGTCCCCGCTTGAGCAAAACTGGTTTATTCTTGGCTCCTACCTTTCGTAATAAGGGATAGTTTTGCATATTACGCGCTCCAATTTGTAGGATATCGGCTACTGCTGTAACTTGCTCGACATCGGCAGTATCCATTACTTCCGTAATAATTCCCAAGCCTGTAGCTTCTCTTGCTTTTGCGAGTAAGCCTAGCGCGCTTTCACCGTGACCTTGGAAAGCATAGGGTGACGTCCGAGGTTTATAAGCTCCCCCTCTAAGAAACTGCGCTCCTGCTGCTTTAACTACCCTTGCTGTTTCAACAATCATCTCTTCGTTTTCTACCGAACACGGACCAGCGATGACTACTAAAGGATAGTTTTGACCAAAGGTTACTGCACCATTAGGAGTGGGGACAGTTACTGCACTTGGTTTTCCTTGACGAAATTCTAGACTAGCTCTTTTAAAAGGTTTTTCTACTCGTAAAACTGACTCAATACAGGGGCTGATTTGTTTAATCCGATCGGGATTGATTTTGACTGTATCGCCTAAAAGGGCGATCGCTGTTTCGCTTTGACCTACTATTTCTTCTGGTACTATATTCTTCCAGCAACCAAGTTCTTGGGTAATTCTCTTTATCTCTGTTGCTGGTGTTCTCTTTTTGATAATTACAATCATTTTTTAGCTTTCTCCTTGCTTTAGCTTTGATAGTTATCAGCATTGTTGGTCTGTTATTTTTTTCATAGTTAAATATCATTGGAACTTATGCACTTTTAACCCGAAATAGCTGAAAAAGGCGATCCGATAGCAACGGAACAAAAAACAACGCTGCGCGTATAATTAAAATTATTTAGCCAGAATTTTTATAAAAACTGTGCGGAGAATGTGACTTGTACGTCGAGTTTTGGCTAACTGAGCGTATAATTCGACCAATCCAGAGCAATTATCTCTCAAAAAACTGCTCGTATAATTAGTAGACACTTTTGTCGTTGTTTTGAAATTACTCAATGGAGTACTTGATAATAAATCTTGAAAGTATTGTAGGGCAAAAGCTTTAGGATTTTATTTCATCGAATTATACGAAAGCGCGTTGTTTTCTGCTCGTTTACTATCGGATCGCCAAGTCGGTGGCGATCGCTCTGACTCGCTGGACTACTGAAATCATGTATTCATAATTTGGCACTGACGCATTTGGAATATAGCCTGCTTGCTGAACCACATCGGGAGGTGCATCCCTCATAACTTCGATGATTCGATCTTGGTAAGTCCGATCTACAGTTGGTGCGAGCAAAATGGAACTGGGAGGAACTGGGTGAGAGTCAGTATAAAGGACACGGAACTCTGTCTGGCTAAATTGTGGACTATAAAGATTGAATTCCTTGGTAGAAAGTGCCCCCGCAGTGACCTTTTTTCGAGCAACCCATTCAACAATGGTCTTAGGTGTTGGTGCGAGTAAGACTTCGGCAAGGGTCAAACCGTAAAGATTATAGACTGGGAAATAGTACCCTGTAGTCGAGCCAACTTGACCTAGAGCAACAGTTTTGCCTTCTAGCTGTTTCAATTCCCAAATTGGACTATTGTTGTCAACAATAAAAATAGAGCGGAGATTGGTTACGTCCTCTTGCAAGGGAAAAATTGGAATATACTGAAAATCGTCAATGGCGATCGCTGCTACTCCAGGAGGTGCAAAAACCAAAGACCAAGCTTGGCTCTCAATGCGCTCTAACGCTTTGCGCTCGTTAAAAGTTGGCTCGATTTCAATATGTGCTTTCAATACCGAACTTAAGTAGCGATTAAAACTTGTATAGCGGTTAATAGTTTGTTCGTTTCGCTCGTAATCAATAACACCAATAAGCAAAGGAGCGCTGTTTTTTTGCACCGATTTACAGGCACTAACCGCTAAGAGTATGGATTGAAGAAACAACGAGCGACGTGAGAGACGTAAGGGCATTAATCTGAAAAGATAGGTATTGGGGTTCGAGCTAGATTGCGATTTACTTGATTTTCTCAATCATCGCACGTTATATTGGCGTTCTACTTGTTTTACAAGCTGCGCTCTTACTGCAACCATTTATGGAATAACAGTCGATAGTTGAAGTAAGTTTAGTAGGTTAGCTGCTTAAAGCAAAACCAACGCTTCACGCACTCGATCTAGTTCTCTGGCGAGAGTAAAGATATTTTGTTTGATATCATCTGCTTGAGGAAAACGGCGTGCATCGCCATTGGTTACTTCCCTGATGCTGAAATATTTCGAGACTTTGGCATCAAAATCTTGCCAATTTATTTCTCGCCAAGTTTGAGGAACTGTAGTAATTTTGGGTAAGTAGGGAATGTTGTTACCTAATACGGTAAAAACTTCTAACTTTTCGCGATTATCTTCCCAAGGTAGTTGCCAGTGTCCCGACCAAAGATACCAAGTTCCAGCATCGTAGTCTAAGTCAACCAAGTAGTGTCCGTCTTCTGCTTCCGAAAAAGAGCGAATTTTATACTCTTTACCGGTAAAAACCGTCACTTTTTGCTCTAAAGATAGAAACAAATATCGGCATTAAATGCAATTTCATGCTTGGCAAAAACAAACTCGCTATAATCAGCCAAGTTATCGATTCCCAGAAAGTTAAACCAAATTTCAGCGACTAACCAGAAAGTTGTTGTGACTAACAATTTCTTCCATCGCACGTTCATTGGTTTCGACCTCCAGGTATCTTGGCTTTAGCTTCAATATTTATTAGATGAACCGATCGCTAACTGATGCAGTTGGTGTTTAGAAGCGGAACTGCATGAGAGTGGAAAGCTGGCGTGCAGGTTCTCAAGAGATTGACGAAGGTTAAAGATAGGCGATGAGCCGAAGGCTCCGCTCCGCGATCGCGCCACGAACACTCAGTCTAAAAGAATCTGGCTAGAGAGCGTACAGTTTGTCACAGAGCGATCGCCACTATCGCAAGTAATTATTTAACAGAACTCAGACTGAATATCTATGACAAAATACAAACATAAACATGAGAATAAATATGAGGTAGATGGTGTTTGTATAGCAAGGTCGTAATTTTGGTCGGTAAGGTCAGGAATTGGGATTTCGTAAGGCTCTGAGGGGATGTTTTTTCCTCAATCGTTTTTTATCAAAATGATACTGCCCATAAACATTGATATGTGTGTGACGAGTTGGCCAAATATGCTTTAAATCTTCATCGTCAATAGAATGACCTTCTTGCCGAAGCTGCTGGACAACTTTATTGATATAAACCGTGTTCCAAACAATAATGGCATTGGTTACTAAATTCAGACATCCTACTTGATTTAGCAACTGGTCATCTTGCTGAGTTTTGATTTCTCCTTGGTTGGCATAAAAAAGATGAGAACGCAGAATATCAGAATTATGCGCTTTGCGATGGGAACAGATCGATTTTGATACAGGTTTGTTTCATGTCCGACGATTAAAACGGGGTATCCCCAGCGTTCATCCCTTAAGAGGACCAGAACTGCGAGCATTACGAAAACTCCAACGAGAATCTCCACCTTCATCCTATCTATTTGTTACAGAACGAGGCAGTCCCATGACTGCTGCTGGTTTTCGTAAACTACTGACTCGTGTAGCTGAGTGTTCTTCAATCTCTTTTCCCGTTCACCCTCATATGCTGCGACACGCTTGTGGCTATAAGTTAGTAAATGACGGACATGATATACGGATGATTCAGCAGTATCTTGGCCACAAGAATATTCAAC
>JASJEI010000485.1 GCA_030064795.1 Pleurocapsa sp. MO_226.B13
GTAATGTGGGGTCTAATAATCTAGGACATATATGGACAGTCTTATATTTAAGTTATCTTTCTCCGCCGAGGATGATCTTTTTCCGAGACTGTCCATATATGTCTAGGATTTCTCTCGGGGACGAGCTGTTAACTTACCTAATTGATTTTTAACTCCTGTTTTTAATTCAGATAACTTTAACCGCAGTTGTCTTTGACCAATTTTATAGACCAATAAACATAAACCCGTGACTCATCGCCATAGCTTCAATTCTTTCTGAAGTTTTTAAATAGACGGCATCAGCAAAAAATCAAGGGTCTTTTAAGAAGGCAAATCCTCTTTCTGCTGATTGTTGTTCTCGAGCTTGCTGTCAGAATCTCATCTGCTTGTTCATTGATAATTTCTACTATTCCTAGTTCATCAATAATTCCCGCTACTAATCCCAAATGGTCGAGATTTTTGACTTCAATTTCCCCATTTATTGGTGTCATTTATTGGTAGCAATTAAGATTCGCAATAATCTCTTTTACCACGAAATCTCTCTTGACCCAAATTCTGACTCAATTCAAACATTAGTACTATTATGCCGTCTAGATTGATTATCATTCTCAGAGAATGAGTTGTGACAGTTTAGGGTGCGGAAGATGGGTTACAGGACATAGCTTGGGTGCTGCGGTAGCTACTTTAGTGGCAATGGAGATTGCTCTAAAAGTACCCCAGCTTAAAGACAAAATTCAACTATATACCTTTGCAGGACCAAGAGTAGGCTCGCCCAAATTTGTCAAAGCTCACAGCCAACTAATTCCCAATTCCTATCGCATCGTTAATTTAGCTGATTCGGTTCCCCTAGTACCTCCCGTCAGTTTGGGCAATTCCTACACCCATATCGGTCAAAAATGGGCATTCTTGGCACAGTTGGAAGATACCCTACTCAATCATGTAGTGGATACTTATCAAATGGCTATTAACCAAGGTGCGGAGATGAATCAACCCGATTTGCCTTTGCAGCAGTTGAGTGTTTAACTTGGACTTTACAGCTAGTATGTAATCAATGGACAATTTGTTTAATTCGATCGCGATAACACATCGATACTCTTCTTTTAGGTATAAGCGATCGTCCATTGTTGAACTTTATTATTAGGGAAAGGGTCAAAGGTTAAGGGGCGTTAAACGAGGCGGTAAAAATGGTTGCACCACAAATCAAACCTATCGGTTTTGAGGAATTTATCGATTGGTATCCAGAAGACAGCAAAAGGTATGAATTAATTGAAGGAGTTATTGTCGAGGTGTTACCCACAGGTTCTCATGAAGATGTTAGTGGTTTTCTTATTGCAGAACTAAATTTTGAGATACGCAAACAAAATTTAAATTATTCTATTCCTAAAAACTGTCTGCTAAAACCCCTTGCACCTCGTTCTGGATATTTACCAGATATAGCAGTTATCGATCGCCAACAGATCGAAAACGAACCACTTTGGAGTAAATCATCATTCATTCAAAATGGTCAAACTGTTCCCCTAGTTATTGAAGTGGTGAGTACCAACTGGCGAGATGATTACGGACATAAATTTGTCGAGTACGAAGCGATGGGAATTGCCGAATATTGGATTGTCGATTATCGCGCATTAGGCGCAGTACGCTACATTGGCAAACCCAAACAGCCTACTATTACAATCTGCAAATTAATTGAAGGGGAATATCAAATGGAAAAATTTATCAAAGGCGATCGCCTGAAGTCTAGCGTTTTCCCCCAACTTGAATTAAGCGTCGATGCAGTTTTTCAAGCAGCAGAATAAAAGCGATGCCTATATGCGAAGCCCTAAAGGACTCGCTGCGCATCGCGGTATCCGTGATAGACGGCTAGCTTCGCAATCGCTTTTCAATCTCAGTTAAAATGGTACGAAATACGGTGCGCAATTTCACAAAGCCTTCATGAAACCATTTACTGTTAGAGAAGCCAGAGACAATTTATATCGTTTAATTGATGAAATCGCCGAAAGCCATCAACCGATAACCATTAAAGGAAAACGTAACGATGCAGTATTAGTCTCTAGAGAAGACTGGGAAGCGATCGCTGAGACTATCTATCTTAATAATATTCCTGGGATGGTGGAATCAATTAAAGAAGCAACAGCCGAACCCTTAGAGGAAGGAACGCCTTTAGAGGAACTTGAATGGTGAAGTGGCAAGTTATATTGTCCAAGCAAGCAAAGAAAGACGCTAAAAAAATAGCCTCTAGTGGCTTGAAACCACAAGCACAGGCTTTACTAGAAATCTTGCAAGAAAATCCTTATCAACCGCCTTATGAAAAGTTAGTGGGAAATTTAGCAGGATATTATTCTCGTCGCATTAATATTCAGCATCGTGTGGGTTTACTCATAACTTTAAATTTTCTGAACGAAAAAAGGTCATTACAGCCTAAGCTATTTACTCATAAGTCGAAATTATTTACTCATAAGTTAAAAAAATAATAGCTTTTTTACTCATAAATTAAAAAAATCTACAAGAGGTAATTTGTAAAGCTTTCAAACTGTCACTATATAAGAGTTGCAAGCTTTGTTAAACTACTTAAATACACTTTGTAGATAAATGGTAAAAACCAAAAAATAATTTTCTCAACAGACCCATCACATAATAATCGATCTTTTTCAAATTGGCTTTGATACGATTGATTCGTGTTCGATCATTCGCAAATTATTTGTTTCTTTATAGGTAGCATACTTCGATTGTTGATATGAGCGCTCGCCGAATCAAAGTGTTATGCTCAACACCTTATGGCATCTATAGTGGTTGCAGTGTCGATCTCGGTGGATTCTTCGCTGATTCCCAAAACTGCTTAACGCCTTATGGCATCTATGGTGGTTGCAGTCCATCATCTGCAAAGCCCAATTGGTATGAACTTGTAGAAAGTCTTGCAAGCACCATTATTCTAGCACACTTATTTTGAGATGAATCGGAAAATAGATTAATCAACATTAACTTGAAATACTCTGTTCGTATGCTTTTGAGAAAATGCAAGCACCTCTAAATTTTATTTTTCCAATGTAATTCATACAGGAAGCTACTTTGAGATACTTCGCTTCATTTTTATCTGCCAACAATCGGAGATCCTTGCAAAAATCATTGACTCGGCTCGAATATCGACAGCCATGCACTATTTGGCAAAGAAGTTAAGGGATTCTGAGTAGCAGAAAACAAAAAGCTTTTGGTCTGGCTGGGATTTTGGCGATCTATCTCAACGGTTAAGCTAATTGCACCTGGTTCTAATTCTAAGTTGGAATCGCTTCTTACAAACCAATGGGTAGAAAGAGGTCTTTCTAAACAATCAATGCGATCGAACAAAAAGTTATTGTCTCCTGCAAAGGGAAAGCCATAAAATGGGCGATCGCCTTCACCATTCAATCCTTTACGAACCTGGGAAATTAATTCTGAATCGGCTTGTACTCCCAGCATCATATCTAAGTTAACAATGATTTCGCGGTAGGTAGGCTCAATCCAGTATTTGTTTCCATAAGTTTTTGCCTTACGCTCTTTACCAATCTGACCAATAGGGTAGCTGTGCATATTTTGGAGTATGATACTTACCTTACTGTTGCTTCCAGCGACTCTTCCAAAAGCTAATTTTATGTTGGGCAAATCCGAGCGAATTGGTGTGATGCTTTTTTTAAGACTGCCTCGCATTTCTATCCCAGCTAGATTAAGTATCAATCCATAAGCAGCAGAGGGAGGCATTATGGGCATAGTATCTCGATAAGTTCCAGTTCTCAAATAAGAAAAGCTGGCAAATGGAGCGCGAATACGCAGCCAGAGTGTTTCCACTACGTTATTGTCCTCTGCTAAAAACTGTTGAGATATCTCTTCTAAAAGAGTTTCAGGATTTTTGTGTAAGTGGACTTTGTTTGTTTCTAGTTTTTGCTTAATTTCTTGAGGCATCTGACGAACTATTTCCCCACCCAGCCAAAATTCATCTCCTGGTAGCTCTCGATCGATTAATCGATCTAGTTCGGTAAATTCCCCTTCTTCATTAAATCCATAGGTATCATAGCCTGGAACTCGACGTGGGGTAAGACGAGCCATAATACTTCTGGGACACATTTGAATATAGCTAATACCTTTGCCACCCGCTACTTCGCTCAGTTGGGCGATCGCTTTTATTAAAGCTTTTGTCCAATCAGGTTGAGAAATGCAGTCCGATCGCGATAGGGCAAAGGGATATTGATAGGCAGTGTAGCTAACTTGTCTGTAAAGTAGGGTTGTTTCTCTAATATTGTTCCAGGGGCTATTGGCTGTATTTCTGGGAGCTTGTTGCAGATGAACGTTAATATTGGAGGATAGACCAACTGCCATATTATTTCTAAAAATAGCATCTCTTTTAGAAGGTAGATCGGGATTAGCAGCGATCGCCTTTTTATCAGTGACACAAAAACCAAAGAAAAAATCATCGATATATTCCTCAGCATTAGGGAAAGCTTGGTATTCTACCATTGGTGCGCCAGCCGTATGAACCCGCTTGCGATTACAAGACAGTCCTTCTTCCTGAAATATACGTCTTAAAGCGTCGCGGACAGCATAGGGACTGATAGTGGCATAATCTCGACCTTGCTTGGAAATTGTCTGAAGTACCTTGTTATTATCGTCTCCTTTGTTGTGGTGATTTGCGCTTGGTGCAGCGTAGGTCAAAATCGTGGCAAAAAGATTGAGTCTTTTGACTTTTGATGGTTCTGAAGATTGTTGAGTTTTTGCAGCTTTTTCAGAGGTACTTTCTGTCATAGCAATATCTATAAAATTAGAGGACAGGCAATGCTAATAAACACAATACGCGAATCTGCTCTGGTTCAGTTTGTATTAGCTTGGCAAGTAATAAATATTCTTCTGTAGTTATGTATTGGTAAACATCGGTAAACTTGGCAGCAAAATAAGCCAAAAATTCGTCAATTCTGCGAGGGCGACATAGATCGTGATGTAGATCGACTATTATCTGCTGTCGCTTCTTTTTATAATCTTGATAGGCATCTATTTCTTTTAGTTCTTCTGTTTTTAAATTATTCCAATTTTCGTCCCACTTCAACTTGAATCGGCGTTCTAATTGATATCGCGTATAAGTTTTCAGCAGCCGTAGCAACAGACTTTCTATAGAAACTTCTTGAGGTTTATTTGACTCTGAATTGTTAGTGGTATGAGGTTTTTCAGTCTTTTCGGAAGTTACAACTTTAGTCTCTTTTTGTTCCATAGCATTATTTTTTGGGCTAAACACAGTTCGGAAATCTTGGCAAAACCAACTATTTTTGAGAGTCTCGGCAGTGAGGGTATCTCGTAGAAGAGCATAGAATCCTTCAACTCTAGGGCGATCGCGAGTTAAGTTTTGCCAGTATTGTTGGCGAAATAAGGGGCTATAAAGCTTATCTTGTAGTTGGGTAAATTCAGCAATCGCATTTCTGTAAGGTAAATAACGTTGAATACTCAATATTTGCGGTTTACTTTGGGGTTTATCTTGCGGTCTGACTATATGAACAACATCTACACCAAATAGTAGTCTGTCTATGTTTAATTCTGACTTTGTTTGAGATAGATAGGTATGAATTGAGCCTAATGAATCTAATCCTGTTTCTTCCAAGTTACGAACGATCGTGCCACGTGGTTTGCCCCAAAGTTCTTCAGTTTTTCTTTGCTGCAAAATAGCAGGATAATCCTCGCAGAAAGCAGCTAAATGGCGAACATCGGGAATAGCGATCGCATAACCATTTAATTTCACTTTGCCCTTCATATCTACTATTATGGGCAGATAAATTTTAGCCACATAACTCCAGAAGTTGAGTAAAAATCGATCTCTTGCTAAATCGGTAAACGACACTCCTTCATTATTTTTGGCTTGCGCTCCTAACATATAAGTACTAGCGGGACTTAGACAAAAAACAACAAGAAAACAGCCTCAAACTCTCATTAAGAAAGGGATTTACACCAAACACTAAAAAATTGCTGAAACCAAAGTATATCAAGAAAAACACTAAATCGAAGTAAAAGCATTACTGTATATAGGTTTGAGGCTGTTTTTGACTAAAAAATGTCTAAGTCCCGTTTTTCAGTTTAGCGAAAAAGTGATTTACTTCAGGAAATAAATTGTTGTAATTTCTTATTCGACAACTTTAATCTCTAAACGGTAACCTCTTCCTTTGACAGTCTTTAAAAATTGAGGTTCGCCAGAATCTAGTTCGATCTTGTCTCGAATGCGCCAAACTAGGTGGTTGATATTTCTTTTATCTCTACCAAAATTATCGTCTTTCCATACCGCCTCGATTAGCTCATCGTACTCACAGATAGTCGCTTTATTGCTGTTGTTATGATTTTTGAGACTCATATAGTTAATCAGACAGTGTTCTTGTTCGCCCAAAGATACTACATCTCGACGACGAGCTATATGACGAAATAAAGTTTGCTGCTTTAGGCTATATTCAATATTCTGGACTGTCTGCATGCTGGATACTTGGCAAGTTTCACCAGGATCGATAAATTCTAACCGCCAAAAGATCGGTTGTCCTGTGGGAGTGAGTTCTCCTAAGATTAAGATATAGTCACCACTTCTTAAAGCTATTTTGTCTTCCGATCGCACGTCAATTTCTGGACGTTCTATCTCTCGTTGCAGAAAAGTACCGTTAGCACTACCTTTATCGACAATCCACCAACGGTTATTTTTGTATTGTAGGGAGCAATGATGGCGAGAAATCTTCTTTTGCGGATCGCTGAGAGCGATGTGATTGTTAGCTTGTCTACCGATCGCAATATATATTTCTTCTGGGTTTTGCGCTGCTATTATTTTATCTAGGGCAATTTTGTAGCGATCGCCATTAGGCTTGGTAACTTCTAAAAAGGGATATTCAACCGTCATAGCCAAAAAATTGATTTACCTATAGAAAGCTAGTGTATCAGTTGTTCTGGCATAGCAATATTTAAGCAATATTGAGTTTTGATTGAGCGATATTGAAATTTCTTGCAATCTAGTTTTCAGGATTGTAGTGTAAAAGTAAGAAGCTCTAAAATACTTCAGAGTTAGGAAATAATGATGCAGCATTTGAAGCAGCCACAATGTTGATTGTAGGGGAAGGAGTAGAACAGAATTACGATCTCCTTTTCATGTGTATATCTGGGATGCAGAAGAATCCATCATACCGCTAAACAATCAATTTGAGTGGATAGAAAAAGCTCGTGGATGCACAGTAGCTCCAGATATTAAAGATTCATTTAATAAGTTATTTAACATTGCCAAGGAAAATAACGTTTCGTTTGAAGATTTAGCTGTTTATGCTCTTAGCAACGCTGCTGAAGAGAAAAAAGAACAAGCTGAAACTAATAAATAAATTTTTTCGATTGAGAAAGATAATTTTATGAGCGATCGCAATAATTTAAAATTTCTTTTGGCAAGTTTCTGTGGATTCTTTTTAATTCAGATTGAAAAAAGATTGAGTCATATTGAGATTGCTTGAAATCTGTTTTGAGAATTTGTAGTCTAAAAGTAAGAAACCATCTAATAAAGTAATGATTGATTATTGCTCTTAGCTCTAGCTGATGAAATACTATTTACCGTTAATCGCTCTAGTAACTTTAACTCCCACACTTTTAATTCCCGAACCCATAATTGCTGAGGAAACACAGCTAGTAGCTCAAGAAATCGAACCAGAGATCGAGGAATATGCGCGATCGATCTCGGTAAAAATAGCTGTTGATGGAAAGAATAAAGGTTCTGGGGTATTAATAGGCAAGCAAGACGGTAAATATCCGATCGTTACCAACCACCATGTAGTTAGAGGGGGGAGCGAGTTTACCATTCAAACGGCTGACGGAACAAACCATCAAGCAAGTATCGTACCCAATCCTATATCATCTGATGACGACATCGCCCTGTTGAGTTTTAACAGCAACAATGAATATCAACCAGTCAGACTAAATAGCGTTAATACTGCCAGGGAAGAAAAAACCATCTATGCAGTAGGTTATGCAGCCGAGACGGGAGAGTTTACCATTGCTGGGGGAAATATCGGGCGGGTAAATCAAAAACCATTTCAAGAAGGTTATCAAATTGGCTACAGCAGCGATGTCTTAGAAGGAATGAGCGGTGGGGCGATATTCGACAATGCGGGGGATTTAGTTGGTATTAATGGTATTGGTGCATTTCCTATTCTCGACACGGCATATCAGTATGAAGACGAAACTACTCCATCCGCCCCAGAGATAGAACAGTTTAGAACCCTAAGTTGGGGGCTATCCCTTCATCGACTGTTGACTCAACTCAATCCAGAAATCATTACTGCCTATGGTTTACCCCAACCAGAAACAGCAGCCGATCTCGGCAAAACAGCATTGACGGGATGGCTGGGAGATTTAGAAACCAAAGCCAAGGAAATTACCGTGCGAATTGATAACCTGAGTGGAGGTAATGGTTCGGGGGTAATTATCGCCAAAGAAGGGAATACTTACACTGTCTTAACCGCAGACCACGTACTCTGCGATCGAGATGAAGAGACAAACGAATGTCTAGATAGAGATTACGAAATAATTACTCCAGACGGACAAAAATATTCTTTAGATCCTCAAACGATTAATTCACAACCAGGGGTAGATTTAGCAGTATTTAAGTTTACTAGCAGTGAAACCTATCAAGTAGCAGAGTTAGCCGACTATCCTCTAACAAATAATGATGCGGTATTTGTGGCGGGTTATCCTCAACTAGCAGCCAATACAGACCCTCAGTGGCATTTTAGCTTGGGTTATGGATTTGACAAGGAACAAGGGCTATTAAATGTCAATGTTACTAGCAATTCCAACAGCCAAGAAAATTCTGAATCCCTGAGTCAAAGTAGTTTGGCAGAGGGATATGAAATGGTTTATACCAGTCCGACCTATGGTGGGATGAGTGGGGGGGCGGTATTAGATCGAGTGGGGAGAGTAATTGGCATTCACGGACAAGCAGAGGGCGAAACTGTTCTCAATAATCAAAGTGGGACGGAAAACACAATTCAACTTGGTTATAGTTTAGGTATTCCTATCAATACTTTGATCGGCTTAAAAGCAAGATTGGGTGTTGAAGAAACATTAACAGTAGCTGAAAATTCACCAGCAGAGTTAAATCCTGGCGAACGAGAAACATTTGAGTCGGCTATCTTGGGTACGGAAATATCCCAGAGCAATGCAAATGCTAAAAGATGGTTGGAAAGGGGCAATCAACTCTGGCGATTGAGAAGATATGAAGATGCAGAAGCAGCATTTAATCGCGTCTTGGAACTCGACGAGCCAGAATTACACTATTTAGCTCATTACGGTAAAGGATTAACTTTAAAAGACAGAGGAAAATTAGAGTTAGCTCTAGCAAGTTTAGAAAGTGCGACAACATCTAATTCTGAGTTTGCTCCTGCATTTGAAGAGAAAAGTTTGGTTTTGCAATGGTTGGATAGATTCGATGAAGCCTTAGTAGCGATCGACAAAGCTATTGACTTGGAACTTAGCAATCCTAACTACTACCTTACAAAAGCAGGATTACATCGGAATTTAAAACAATACGATGAAGCAGAAATAGCTTACAACAAAGCAATAGAAATTAGTCCTCGCGCAGCTTTCTTTCACAATCGGGGTGTTTTATACGCCGAGCAAGGAGAAGGGGAATTAGCTTTAGCCGATTATAACCAAGCGCTCAAAATCAATCCCAATTTAGCTTCAACTTACAACAATCGGGGTATTTTATACGCCGAGCAAGGAGAAGGGGAATTAGCTTTAGCCGATTATAATCAAGCGATAAAAATCAATCCTAATTTAGCTTTAGCTTACTATAATCGGGGTATTTTATACAAAGAGCAATTTCTGAACTTTTGACTCGCTCCACTGTTAAAGGAATTGCCCACGGAATATCCCCTGTCTCTTGTCTTTCAGGGAGAGCTGTCAGGATGGAATAAGAATGCCCGATATTAATCGGTTTGTTGCCTTTAATAGTATTGG
>JASJEI010000090.1 GCA_030064795.1 Pleurocapsa sp. MO_226.B13
GTAGACCGCAGGTCGAAGTGACTGGGTTACGTAGTACTTCTGACTTCTGAGTTCTGACTTCTGACTTCGTTCAAGTGAGTTTCCTCAACAACCTCCTCACCTCTTCAGGACAAGGGCGTGAAGTCATTTCAGCTTGACTGTTTTTCAGCAAAGATTTAAATATTTCTTCTAGACCGTATTCGGCGATCGCCTCCTTCAAACTAAGATCTGGTTCAATTGAATTAATCGCGTCGTAAAGAGCGATCGCGCTCTCGGTATTGGGCGACTGTGGCTCGATGCAAAAATAGATTTCAATTAGAGTTCCACGCCATCCAACTAAGTCAATATAGTCTTGAGTGAGGATGTCTAGTTCTTGAAGATCTTTGATTGGCATTGTTCAGTTTTTAGTAGTCATAATTTTCAGTTTTGATTACTTCTCTTAAATAAATCACTTTAGTAAAACAATCTAAATAGCTTGGATTAAACGCTTAATTATATTTTATTCTCAATCTAGTTTTGATAGCTGGATTGAGAATTGGATATAGAACAAGCGGTTAGAAACTTGGCTCGGTTGGTTTACAATGTGAGGACGCAGATGAAATTGAGGCAGCGAGATTTCGGTAAGCTTTTTGGCGCAAGTAATGCCAGTGTCAGTAATATTGAAAATGGCAACTACTTGGATTTACCAGAACACAGAACTTTAAATGAACTGGCAACCAAAGTACTTAAGATTGAGTACTGGGAGTTGATTAGGCTTCTGCATCAAGGAGAGGAACCTGTTCTACCTCAAAATTTAACCGCCAGTCAAATTATTGCTGCTTTAGAATTAATTGAAGATTCGGAAGATCTTCATGATATTCTTTCGGCTGTTGTAAGACGCATCGATCATGTGAGAGGTCAGTAGAACGGCGATCGCAGCGATTGATTTTGCTTTTTCCCTTAGCTTTGGCTTTGTTTACGACAATTAACATCGCTTCTTCTAGATCCTGTTCGTTATCGCGATCAGCGTAGTATTTTCTAATCCGATCCAAAACTTCTACTTCTCCATAAAAATCGAAAATCAACTGCAACAGTTCATCAAGTGTCATAAATCGAGACTCCTAAATAAATTATATATGTAGTTAACCCTCGATCTTAACTGCTTAATCGTGATTATTCGGTTAACTCCAAATTGGTCAGATAATGCATGAAATTCTGGTTACTGTGAGGGTCGTAGACTTCAGCCCTCATCTCCCCCCAGGACAGTAAGATGTATTTAGTGTTGTTTTTGGGATTAAATACTTTGATTCCTTTCTTCAAATAGGGTTTGTTACAGCTAGCTGCCAAAGACTTATCCAAGTTAGTCGCCCTTGGGAACAAATGTTCTGGATAGTCCCAATCATCTACTGCCTCAAAGTCTTGCTCGACGAGCCATTGAATATGCTTGTCCTGTAACCCGTTTACTTTTAGTTCATATTTACTATCCAGCCTGCTGCCGTTTCTAATCTCCAAGCTGACTCCAACAAACCAATTCCTGACCTTAATTGCTAGTTTATTGGCGATCGCCTTGGTTTTCGCTCCCAGGTAAGTACAGTGGACTAATCCTGCTTGGAGATCGAAATAGCTAGCGACGTTGGGGTTAGAGGTGGGTTGCCAAGCGTAAAGCTCGTTGGAATTATTTTGCCTGGTTGTGCTACTTATTAAAGTGCTTGGTGAGGACTCTTGTGTCCCCTTTGCTTGAACCTCTAAGACTAACCTCTTGGGAGGTATAGTCTTAGATTCTGAAGACAAGACAAGTACATTTATCCTGTATTCCATTCCCAATCGCTAAACAATTCAAGCTGTACGAAAAGCGCGGGATTACCAGACTCATCCACCATCGCAGATGATGTATTCTTTCTGTTGCCAGAAGATCCTGTTAATTCAGGTTCGGTCGTGACTTTACGGCTGACCACCGTTAGGGTATCAATACCAAGCTTTTCGATGCCACGGTAAGCGACGACGCTCCCCGCTTGTGTGTCTGCGTCTTCGTAGTGTCCGCAGTTCTCACATACAAATTTTTCTTGATCTCTATTCGTCGGGCTGACAAAATGACACTTATGACATTCAATCGATGAGCCACGAGGATTAACCGTGATTGTCCAGTTTCCAAGTTTAGCTGCCTGATGTTCGGTTTTCTTTCGTAGAGAATACCAAGCAGCATCAGAGATAGCCTTGTTAAGTTGAGATTTACGCGATTGGTTGTTGCGAAGATATTTACCTGTTATTTCACATTTCTTGGGCTTGCATCGACGCTTCATATTCTGGATCTTAAGATCCTCAAAGACAATTACATCTGCCTTGGCTGCAATGCGTTTGCCTAGTTTCCATTGAAAATCTTGACGGCGACGACGAATATCTCGGTGTACTTTTGCCACCCTAATAGCTGCATCTGAGCGGTTTTTGCTACCTTTCTTTTTGCGCGACAACCTGCGTTGTCTTATACGTAGCCTTCGCGAGAGTGAAGACGCAATTTGGGGATTTGGCTCTACTTCTTTGTTGCTAAGTGCTACGATTTTTTTAATCCCAACGTCGCAACCAATAACCGTTTTGAGTTCGCTTTCTTTTTTTCGGTAGTCGGGAATTGACTGATCTCGCAGTAGCACTGAAACCATCCAGCAGTCGATATCTCTTGTAATTGTTGCAGTCCTGATTTCCCAGTTAGCATCAATTTCTCTAGAATTCGCAAACTTCATCCAGCCAAGTTTGGGGAATTTAATTCTATTGCCTTCAATTCTGACTGTACCTGGCTTGAATTCAATACCAACATCGCGAGTAGTCTTAAATTTAGGAAACTTGGAATGCCCTGAAAAGAAACGCTTGAAAGCGGTATCTTGATGCCTTAATGCTTGTTGTAAAACGTCCGAGCTGACATCAGCATACCAAGGCTTAGTTTGCCTCCAAGATGTAGCAAAAGATGAATGTATTTCAGAGGCGCAACGGCGAGGGTTAAAAGGTTTGTTGCCACGCGCCCTTGCGGGGTTATCTTCTTTCCAATAATCTCCTAGCGATGCAGATCTATTAACCGAACAAGCCAAAGGGGAAGCGACTCCTAAGCTTCTAAGGCTACAAAACTCGCCAACTGCAAAGCTGTCTTGATAGGTGTCAATTCTGTCAGAGAGGCAAAGATTAAGCAACGAGCGTATTTTGTTTTGCCACTCAATTAATCTATTTTCTGAAGCCCAAGTAGGGTATAGCTTAAATTGATATGCTGTTTGCATTGCTTGCCCTCCCTCTTGTTTGCTAAACTATGACTAATTTACCATATTGGGTGTAGCAGTGCAAAAGCTAAGTGGCGGAACGGTATATGATTTATCAATTCATTTAGTCCTAGTCACTAAATACCGAAAAAAGGTAATTGACAAGGTTATGTTGAAACGCCTAGAAGAGATATTCGCCGATACCTGTAAAAAGTGGGACTGCCAGCTAAAAGAGTTTAACGGAGAGAATAATCACTGCCATTTGCTCATAGCAATCAACCCTAAAGCTCAAATAAGTGCTTTTGCTAATAATCTCAAAACTGTATCCTCTCGTCGCATCAGAAAAGAATTTCCTAGTAGATGCGCCCAGTTTTATCGTAAGCCTGTATTTTGGAAGATAGGTTATTTTGTCTCCTCAACTGGCGGTGCTAACCTAGAGACAGTCAAAAAGTACATTCAGCAACAAGATGCTCCTACTCGCTAAGTTATCCCTCGCGATTCCCCTACAACCAACCTGCGGTATGGTCGCAGTACCCTCGCTCGAAGACTGATGGCTCAATTGCAAAAAGTGGGAAATATTAAAATAGCTTATATTTTGGTTAGTGATTATTTTTTACTAGAAGAAATAGAACAAGCTTTAATTAAATGGTTTGCTCCTCGCTTAAATTTTTCTGCCGTAACAGGCTCGAACAAAAAAAGAGTAGTATTTTATGTTGAGGAAGAAGTAAAAGAAAAGCTGAGTTTGCTTGCAGAAAAAGAAAATCGTTCCTTAAGCAATTGGCTTGAAAATCTTGCCTTAAATACAATTGATTCTCATGAAAACCAAAAGCCAGAAGCTAAGAATCGATCTGCAAAAATAAATTTTAATCAACCAATATCAGCTTAAGCTTTGTCTAATTTAAGGCTAAAGATATTTTTTGCTAACTAAAATTACTATGCTCGAAGTTAACTTTCAAATATAAACAAAATAAAAGAAACTGGCGCGATCGCCTTTCCTATTTCCGCACAGGCGATCGCGTAAGTTTTTATCAAAAAGCTAGGAGCTAGTTATTTTTTTTGCTAGCAATAAAATCTTTGATAAATTGTTTCTCTTCTTCCCAGGTCGCTCCTTCTGGTGCTTTCTGCCAGTCTGCTTTTTCACGGAATAATTCATAGGCTTTTTCCCATTCAGCATCGTTATCTTGATGCTCTCTCATATACTGTCTTAGTTCTTTAACAGTCATTTCTTCTAATGATTTAGACAAGAGTTACACCTCCTTGATTATCAATTTCCAATCCAATTTCGCCACCGTATCCGCATTCAATAAAAATAATTTCTTTGCCTTGATAATAGCGAAAACTGGTAATCGTAAGTCCTGCGCCAGTTAAAAACTGAGCTAAAATACAAGCTTTTACCGCTTGTTTTGCCGTAATCATCTATATTTAGTTTTCTAGGTACTAAAGTTATATGTTTGCTCGCGTATCTTAGTTTTCTTTAGGTATTACGCCTATCGCTTGCGTTCATAGCTTCATTGTCACACTTTTAGTTTGGTATGTCAAACTAAAAGTTTTAGTTTGACATACTTGCCTTTTTAATAGTAATCTGGCAAATACCCAAGTAACCTTTGAAGACTTATGGAGGTATAACCCTAGCTATTTAAACAGCGATTCATAGACAAATGTACATTACAAACTTTAAACTAAAGGTTTAAACTTGACTTATGAAAAAAGCAAATGTTAGAAAAATGCTCAGAATAAGAAAAATAGATGAAATACAGGCAAAAGGCTTGGGTCAAAAGATCAGAGAAGCCAGATATGCTCTGAGAGGCAAAAAAACCTTAGAAGAAATTTGTAATTTTGTCGGAGTATCAGAAACATATTGGTATGACATCGAAAAAGAAAGAATTAAAGGATGTCTGTCTTATGATAATCTCCGAAAGATCGAAGAAGTCCTTAATATCGATCTTGAAATAAATTTTAACCAACCTGTATCAGCTTAAACTTTGTCCCTTTCAAGACAAAAACATTTCTTGTTATTTAAAATTATTACGACAATAATTAACTTTTAAATATGAGCAAAATTAGAGAAACTTACGCGATCGCCCGATTAACTTTTTGAATATGTCAAACAAACCAAAGCCATTCGTTAAGTACGCAGGTGGTAAGCGCAAAATAGTGCCAGAAATTAAGAAATTAATGCCCAGACAATACAATACCTATCATGAAATTTTTTTAGGTGGCGGTGCATTATTCTTCGATCTTCAACCCAAAAAAGCAATTCTTTCTGATATCAACAAAGAATTGGTGAATGCTTATATTTGCCTTAGAGACTTTCCTCATATAGTCATTCAGTTATTAGAAGATTTTGCGGTTAGTTATCAAGCTAATGTTGAAGCAGGGACAGTTAAAAATTATTATCAAACTATTCGTAACTTAGATCGAGATCCCAAAAGGTGGCAACTACTAACTCCATGTTATCGCGCTGGCAGATTTATTTTTCTCAATAAAACTTGTTTTAATGGTTTATATCGAGTCAATAAAAAGAATCAATTTAACGTGCCAATTGGTGCATACAGCAATCCAATCATCTGCGATCGCGACAATCTTCAAAGATGTAGCCAGGCTCTACAAGGAGTTGAAATTATCCATCGTAGTTATGCGATCGCCTTGATTGATGTGCAGTCTCAAGATTTTTGCTATGCCGATCCTCCATACCACGGAGTAAATTTCACGTCTTATTCTCAGTACAAATTCGATGAACAAGAGCAAAAAAATTTAGCGTTGGCTCTATCTCAATTAAATGCCAAGTGGGTCGCCTCAAATTCTGATACTGATTGGGTACGAGACAAGTATTGCGATTATAAAATCACTGAGGTTTTTCGCAACGGCAGTATTAATAGCGATCCAAACAGACGTGAAGCTGTAAAGGAATTATTGATTTCTAATTAATTATGTTCTCTTATATCGATAATTAAAATTATGAACAGAATCAAAGGTCTTAACGACAAAGTAACTCTTAAAAGAAAAGCCATAAAACCAGCAATTACTGTTTGGAAAGGAGCTAAAAAATCACCCAAGTCAGCAGGTAAAAACCTTAATAATCTGTTTCGGATTGAAGTCCCAGAGCATCTCAAACCAATCTTAAAAGAAGTTTATGCTGCCGAAGAAAATCAAGGAAGCTTACTAGTCGATCGCCTGAATTTAGTGCCAGCTTACGAAGATGAATTCAAGACCTTTGATAGTAAGATGGCAGCCTACACCGCCTCGCGTCCGTTACATTTTTGCGATCGCGAAACTATCCACACTGAGTTTATCTGCGACAAACAGAATTACTTCCAGCCCGTTGTAGCAGATAAACCCTGCCCTGTGGCGGGAACTAACCACGAATGCCCTTTAAAATGCTCCCGCACAGGAGATTTCTATTTCTATATTTGGGAGTTACTTCTATCTGGTTCGGCGGAATTTGCCAGATTGCAGGTACACGGAGTAGAGGATAACCAGCACATAGCAGAGGTGCTGGATACTACTAAGTTAGAACTAGGGGCGATTAAAAATAGTCCCTTTGCCAACGAGGAAACCCGCACCTACATCGTCTACCAAATGACCCGCCGTAAGATAACTAGTAAGTTCCCCGTCAAGGAAAATGGAGTCAGAACTCAAAAGCGAGGGACTAAAGACGACTGGGTGGTAAATCTGACTCTGCACCCAATCTGGCGATCGCGCTACGACTATTACCAGCAGCAACAACAATTACTGGCTTTAAACTATCAACCGAGCATGAAGCTTATCGAACAGGTACATGGGGAAAACTTAATAGAAGTCAGAAGTCAGAACTCAGAAGTCAGAAGTAAAAACCTCTTACCTCTTACCTCTTACCTTTTACCTAAAAACCAAGATGCCCAAGGCTTAACCCAGTTCAAACAACAACTTGCCGTCGCCTACCGCAATAATGCCTGGACGAAAGAAGGTTGGCAGGCAATGATGTTAGATACTTTTGGCACGACAGTAGTTAGTGAAGATTTGGATTTAGATTTGTTAAGGGCGATCGCAGCTTCTGGTGAGGAGAGAGATAGATGGTGCGAGTTTTGAAATTGGAGTGAAAACAAATCAATCCAAAAATTTATTAGCTTCTTCAACAGTAACGTCATCCTGCCAGTCTTGAGAACTTTTCAGAAGTCGAGCGATCTGTTTCTCCTCGAAGGATTGAACTCCCGATCGCTCGCTCTGGATAGTTTTTTGTCCTGCTACAGTCATCGGCTCGATCTCCCAGGCAATAATCACCGCATCTCCCCCATCGGGCGATCGCTTGAGCCTTTTTTTGGTTTCTTTCTTCGGTTCGCATTTAACTTTGTTTTCGGTATCGGGGTTGTACCTGACTGCTGCTATCTCTTCAAATACTTCCTCTTCGGAATCTCCAAGGGGCGCGATCGCAATTTCTCCTTTTCTCAGCCCATCCCTAAGCAGCCAAGTTAGTTCTGTTTTGCGATCTGCATATTCATCTTTATTTTTTGCCGACTCGCCAAATTTACACCCCACGGCAAAATAACCCTGCGATCGCAGCCAGCCCAAAGTACCAGCCCCAACGCCAGTATTATCCACTCCTACGCCATGCATCCCACCCAAGGATTTAATTAATGGGGCTACGTGTTCGGATGCTAGAGTAATTGTATCTTGGCGATCGTCCTTGGGTTGAATATATTTAACCGAATACAGCACTCGACCCCGCCATACTGCTATAGCATGGCGATCGCCCCCGTCGCTTACGTCAACTCCGATGCGCCATTTATCTCTTCGTGCTAGTTTATCCCAATAGTCGGGATTTTCGTCATAGCGATCGCGTGCCTCATTCAGCCAAGAAAGAGGTACGATACCATCAACATCATCTCCTGGAAACTCCGCCTCAACCCGACTCATCCAATAGGAAGAGAATTCCCCATATTTAATCCGAACTTTTTCGATCCAAGCAATACTTACCGCTCCTGGTATCACATCTCGGGGTAAATCTTCATCCCATTCATCTTGGGGCAATACTGGATCGTCTTTTCTATCTGCTTCGGGTTTTAAGATGCGATCGGCTATTTCTGGCTTTAGTCGGTGGATAGTTTTACCGTTTTGGGCTACTACTTCTGAATATGCCCAGGCGACATTGGGGTGATTCCAGGCATTGATTTTCAAACTGTTAATTTTGCAGTTTTTAGCAAATGCAGAACTGACATTTAAAGGATTGCCTATTCTTACTCCTCTGTTTTTAGAACCAGTCAAACAAGATTCAAACGCTTCGTCTATAGTTGGACTTATCCCGTCAGCTTCATCTTGAACAAGCAACATATATTCTTCATGCAAACCTTGAAAAGAGGCTGAAGAATTGTCTTTAGAAGTTTTACCAAAACCAGTTACAATTTTTCCATCTTTGGTAGTTTTTTTGATAGATAGTTCAGTCCTTCTGCCTCCTAGCTTGTGTTTGTTTCTATCATATATACGTCTAACTTCTTTCCAAAGAATATCATTGACCTGATTAAAGGTTGGAGCAGTACTAACAGCCATTCCTTCAACGGCAAATACAAAAAATATTATGTAGTTTGCCATCAAAAAACTTTTCCCAACTCCATGAGATGCCTGTACGTTGGTTGTTTGATTGTCTCTTATATGAATAGAAATTTCTTTTTGTTCTTCACTTAAAATTTTGACTCCTAAGATTTCTTGAAAAAATTCAATTGGCTTGTCTTTATACTTAGTCAGATCGATATTTTTCTGGCGTTTTTTCTTCCTGCGCTTTGCTTCTTTTTTTAAAGCCTTGACTTTATTGATTACTGCTAAGGTCATTCAATTTCAAATTCGCTATCTTCATCGTCTTTCATTAATACTTTAGTACCAATAGCTAAATCTCCTATAGATTTTATAGCCTGTGAAGTGCAACTTATGTTGTAACCCCAATTCCTCTGTTCATTATGGCTACTAGGTTTCTTGTCAAAAGGATGATTTTCAAACCCTATATTAATAACTCTCAAACCTGATTTTAAAGCTTTTACAGTTTCCCCTTGCCACTCTTCTCGTAATTTAGTTAATGCAGAGTTGTATAGTTCGAGCAATTTGTCATCATCTTTTAATCTGTTTTTCCAGCGATCGTAAGTTCCGCTAGGGACTCCGTAAAATTGACAAGCAGCACTTTTTGTAAACAGAGTTCCATAAGCTAGCGTCAAAGAGGCTCTGAAGTATTTGAACTCTTGCACAATAAAACACCCCGAAGTTTAGCGAAGTTTAGCGAAGTCTGATACAAAACCATTATACAGGCTTGTTTGGGGCTGCTTGGCGCAAAAAAAAACCTCAGCCATAGCTGAGGAAGCAGGAGATCTATAAGTAACTTCACCCCGCCCTAGAACGGCGGCGCGTCACAAGATGACGTTAATTTGTCCGAGGGATTCTAGCAGTATTTAGAATACTATCTAAATCGAGGTTAAATTGATTGAGATTAACCTTGGCAGTCGAATTAGCCTCCGTCCCCTCCGTCCCCTGTAAAGAGCCATCGTAAGTATGACCAGTAAATACTGCGGTGATTTTGCCGTCGGCATTTTGAACCAGGCTAATTTCAATACCCACTAGGGTGATATTGACCGCTCCACCGCCAGCGGGAGAAAAGGTTAAGGCTTCCGTTCCGTCGGCTGTAGCACTAACGCTGACTTGAATCGTGTTATTATCGGTCTTGGCGATAACCGTTCCCGCACCAATATTCGTCCCCGCAGCGATCGCATCTCCGACTCGCACCTCTTCAAATCCTCCCCCAGTTGTAGTTAAAATGTCGCTACCATTGGTAGTAGCGACATCCGCCACGGAGAAGTCGGGAATAGTTAAGCCAGTAGCATTAATTGGAATAAAAAAGCTATCTAAGGTATCATTCTCGGTAATCGTACCAGTTGCTAAAGAAAGCGCGATCGCGCTCTGGGCGATCGCTTTAGGTCTGGTAACATCGAGTGTTATTGCCATTTATCAATTTCTCCTTAATAATTTTTGATGTTGGGCAAACTTTTTCAGTTTAATCTGACGTTGAGTGCCATCGGGGTTTTTGAGTTCGACGCTTCGATGTTGATTGCGCTCGATAAATTCAGTTAACTTTTCTTCTTGGTACTCTTGTTCTCTATCTTCATCGGACTTTCTCATCTCGGCAGTTTGAGACAAGAGAGCCTTAAGGTAATCAAAAGAATGACAAAGAGAAAGAGCGATCGCCCCTTCAGCCCCATAAGCTTCAATCAACATGGCGGTAAAATCTATGCTGCTGTCACCGCTGGAGGTGATGTTTCCTCTCCCCTCTCTTGCTTCTCTTCTTCCCTGGTTCGGATTTCCATCAACAGGTCGAAAAAAGGCAAGTCGTGAATGCGAGCGATCGCACTGGGCATGGTGTTTTGTCGGTGTTCGGGCTTGTTATAGAGTTTCATTTTTTGCCCGTCGATTTCCATGTCGGTATAGCCAGGCGATCGCATATCCGATGTTACCGATTCGCTAAAGAAGATTTGCCCTAGCTGCACGAT
>JASJEI010000486.1 GCA_030064795.1 Pleurocapsa sp. MO_226.B13
TTAGCCTTAGGGGATATCGGCTGAAAACCGCATTCCATAAACCTTCTAAAAACGTTTGTGATCTACTGAAAGTAACTTAGTTCGCGTTAATTTTACTTCTAACGATTCCAATTGATACTTAAAAGCGGAAATCAGCCCATATTTTCCCTGTTCATTCTGCTGAATACGCCCCGCAGCAGCCCAATTCTCAATCGTCCGAACAGGCTTATTGATATACTGTCCAAGCTCTTTACCCGATAAATAAATCTCTTCCAAAATGTTTAGGAGTGTTTAGGAATAGGGGATCATTCGGAAGCGTTTGACCGCCACCACCACCATTTTTCCCCAAAATTTTTCACACCTAGAAATACAGCGGGAGTTCCGAACCCGCGTTTTATTTAAGCTTAGAAAGTACCTAAAAGGTATATAGTAGTTGAATCAAATATCTGTCGCTCGTTAGATCGAAAATAGATCGCAGCTAATTAAACAACTCTGAAACTATTGCTATGACTGTATGTTTGAAATGAGCAAACCTGACTGTAAATCCGCTGGCTATGCCTACGTTGGTTCAAATCCAACTCGGCCCACCACAAAGTTTTTTGAGAACCTAAGTTGGTTACACTCTATCTCTGCGATTGAGGGTGTAAATAAAATATGCTAAGTAAATTTTATCTTAGGCTAGCTCTATCTAAATTTAATGGCGAGCGTAGGTCTAAATGAAGTTTATTGGTGTTGATTTCGGCTGGATATCTGGTGCGAGTGGTCTGTGCTGTTTGGTTTGGCAAGACAGCAAATTAAGGATACTTGAAGTTACTACAGTATTAGAAATAGAAGCTATTTTAGCTTGGATAGATAATTGGGTATCTCCTCAAGCACCAGCTGCGATCGCCGTAGATGCACCGACGATTATTAATAACCAGACAGGGATGAGGTTGCCAGATAAGCTAACTCACAAGTATTTTGGTCGTTATCATGCAGGATGCTACCCCGCTAATCTCAGTCTGGGTTTTAGCGATCGCACTGTAGGCTTTGGCAAGAGTTTAACCGCAAGAAATTTTCACCACGCACCAATCATCAAACCGCAACAATTAGGAAGATATCAAATAGAAGTTTTCCCCCATCCTGCAATTATCAATCTCTTTGGACTAGACAGAATTCTAAAATATAAAAAAGGTAAAATCGCCCAACGCCAACAAGAATTAAACAAGCTACGCGCCTACATCATTCAAGTTCTACCACACTTAGAACCTGCATTGGATTTATCTAGTCTAGAACAAATACCCGTTCTTGCTGATAAGTTAACAGGCAAAGAATTAAAAACTATTGAAGATAAATTAGATAGTATCATCTGCGCTTATGTGGCTGCTTATTGGTGGTATTGGGGAAAAGCCAGGAATCTGGTTTTAGGAGATTTCGACAACGGTTATATTGTTATTCCCAATCCATCAGGGAAAATAGACTGAATATCTATGTATTTAGGCGATCGAAACTGAAAAGCGCAGTAAATCGGCAATACCTACCAACAAAAAGACCACCAAACGGCAGTCTCTTAGAATTATTAATTGAAATTATTTGAATCTAGCTGACAAAAACTAAGCTTCTTTACTCTTAGTAAAATAGTCGCTCAAGGCATCAGCAATAATCTGATTCATTGGTCTACCTTCTTTTTGAGCGATTTCTTTCAACTGGGGGAAAATATCATCGGGGACACTTACACGACGTTGGTTTTTACGGAACTTGCGTTTAGTATTAGTATCTGTATCCATATAACTTCCTATGGTATAGTTTGCAGAAAAATTGCGGATGGCAGCGAATCCAACACGACTACAGAATGAACCAAAGCTCTCTTGGGATTTACGATTCTGTTTGAAGAAAACAAAAATAGGCTCAAAGAAGGTTTCAAGGTCTTCTACTGGCATTTTTTGCTCGTAAGGTTGGGCTAGTTGAGTTTGGTTTGGTGTGCCTCCTAGCCAGATTTGGTATTTCCCAGGTGCGCTACCAACGAATCCTAGCTCTGCCATGTAGGGACGAGCGCAACCGTTGGGGCATCCAGTCATCCGAATCACGAAGTGTTCGTCTGCCATTCCTAGTTTATTCAATAATGACCTAATACGATCGGTTATTCCTGGTAAAGCTCGTTCGGATTCGGTAACGGCCAGTCCACAGGTAGGTAATGCTGGACAAGCCATAGAATAGCGAGTCAAAGGCTCGATCGCCTGGGGATCGGTTTCTATCCCCCGATTTTTGAGGATGTTTTCTACAGTTTCTTTCTGTTGGGGGTCAATTTCATAGAGAATGATGTTGTGGTTGGGAGTCAACCGCATCGGCAGATTTAGCTGTTGCACGATCTCTCTGAGGGCGGTTTTGAGTTGAAAAGCACCTTCGTCTTTGACTCTGCCATTTTCGACATTGATCCCAAAAAACCAGTTACCATCGCCCTGTTCGTACCAACCTAAAAAGTCTTGATGCTGCCACTTGGGTAGTTTTTTATAGGGTTTGAGTGGTTTGCCGAAGTATCCCTCAACTGTAGATTTAAACTTTTCTACTCCCCAATCATGAATTAAATATTTCATTCTGGCATGACGACGGTTAAAGCGATCGCCATAATCTCTTTGAGTAGCGACAATTGCTTTAACTAAATCGTAGACATCTTCTTTATCTACATAGCCAATTTCATCAGAAATCCTGGCAAAAGTTTCTTCTTTATTATGAGTGCGTCCCAAGCCACCACCAGCTAGAACATTAAAACCCTGTAATTCTCCTTTTTTATTAGTCATCACCACTAAACTGATATCGTGGGTGTAGACATCAACAGAGTTATCCCCAGGTACGGTGACGCAAATTTTAAACTTGCGAGGCATAAAATGCTCGCCATATATAGGTTCGGGACAATTTTCTACAATCATTCCCTGTCCCTTACTTTTCCGAGCAGCTTTGACTTCTGGAGCTTCTTCGGCACTAATCGCTTTTTCGCCATCCAGCCAAATTTCGTAATAAGCACCGCTTTGAGGATTTAAAAGATCGGCAATATTATTGGTATATTCAAAAGCATATTGGTATTCGGGCTTATTTTTAAACGGTGCGGGGGGAGACATCACGTTACGATTAACATCTCCACAAGCACTAAGAGTAGAACCCATATTCTTGAGAATACTCTGGATAACTGTTTTGATATTTTGCTTTAAAACTCCATGAATCTGAAATCCCTGGCGAGTTGTCACCCTGAGCGTCTGATTACCATATTCTTCAGACAGCTTATCTAAAGTCAAATATAACTGTGGCGGAATAAATCCTCCTGGGCTGCGAGTACGCAGCATCATCTGATAGTCTTTTTCTTGACCTTTGACTCGATTGTCACGGTTATCTTGTTGATACGAACCATGAAACTTCAAGATTTGAATCGCATCTTCTGTAAAATGCGTTGTATCTTGCTGTAATTCTGTTAACAGCGGTTCTCTAAGAAAGTTACTACGTTCTTTTAATTTTTCTAATTTGGAGGTTTTGATAGGAGTTTGAACCATATTCTTCTTATATAAATACCAGGAGGAAGGTTTGTCTTGTGCTGCTTTGTGGTAAGAGGCTCTGTTTTATCTTAGCGTTTGCAAATGTCTACGATCTCAAAATCTTGGTACAGGAAAATATAAAAACACAATTATTTTTTTGTTTGTTTTTGCTCTACCAAACTGGAAAACCACTTCTTGTCTTCTAAGGCTAGGGTATTCTTACTCACTCAGTAGCCTAAAACTTTGGTTTAATACAAATTCTAGATCGCTTTTTCCCTCGATAGCTATACCAGCAGCAATAATGCCTACCAGCACTAAAAAAAAGTGTAGTTGGCTTTCGCTGGTGCTATTTCAGTCAGCCTCAGCAGAGACTTAATATTTTCTCATTTCAGTAACAAAGAACACAAGTTTTTAGGAGAAAAATGCTTACAAAAATTAGCTTAAAGAGATCTGGTTAAGCTGTTAGCGATCGATTATTGGGCTTCGGGAGAGTTTTTATAACCGAAAAAGTCAATGCGATAGTCTGTAATCTTAACTCCTGTCTCTGCTTCAATTTTGTTGATGATTGACTCTGGTAATTTAATTTGCAAATCGATGATTTGATTGGTATCCAGACAATTAATGTGACTGTGAGAGCTACTTATATTGCCATATAGTCTGCCATCAGAACGCTCGACACATTCAATTATGCCACTAGCAGATAGGGCATCGAGGTTTTGATATACTGACGTATGACCTATTTCTTTGCCCTCTTGGTTGAGCAAATCGTATATTTCTCTCGCAGAAAGATGATTTTCGCTATTCCACAGTAACTCCAGAATATAGCGACGTTGACGACTAACCCGCATTCCCAATTCTTGGCAGCGAGCTAAGGCATCTTCTAGAGAATTTATTGGTGCTAGGCTTGCCTCTGGATTGTTCATAGGCGAGGCTCGGTATCTTTGAGCTTATACAACTTATACATAGTCATTACCACTTTAACTTAAAATATATGTTAATGTCTAATATCAAAACCTGGATAACTATGGTTAATTTTAGCTTAATACAATTATTTATTCTGTAGTTCTCTATTTTTGTAATATTTATTGTGACTATTAAACTAGCTTTAGATACTCAAGCCGTAAACAATTTGGATCTGTCTCCTGTCAGAAGTCAAATTGAGCCTTTGCTAACAGATAAGAAGCTCGTTGACTACGAACAACAGTTGCAGTTAGCGATCGCCTATCAGCGTGAAGCAGACGATCCCCGCGAGCTTTCCGAGATTCCCGAAATCAGACTGTGGTATATACGCTTAGACTCAGCTTATCCTTGGATGCCATTTTTATTAGATTGGAAAGCAGGGGAATTGGTACGCTATGCAGCGATGCTCGTACCCCATCAGTTCAATCGTAGTGAAGGGATTATTTTTAACCCCGAAGCTTTAGAGTTGTTTGTGATGAATAAAGTTTTTCTCCTCTCAGATTGGTTAAAAGAACAAAATATACCAGAGCGATCGCGCCTTAAATCGATGGCACAATTGTTTGGTTATGAATTGGACGATGCTTTTTTCGAGATGATTTTGTAATTGGTAGCAAACAGGAATTACTATTTGGGGTCGTTAGTCGTTAGTCGTTAGTTGTTGAAAAATGAAGCTCGCTAAGTTTAACGATGCTAATAAATACTATCAAAGAGTTGAGAGTTATTTATTGAAAGATGAAGCGACTCATTGTTTACTGTTGGGTTTCAGCAAAGCTTTGTCTAGTTCTCAGGAAAATCAGGGCAACTTTCCCGATCTAGTAACTGTCGAAGATGATGGAATAATTGTAGCTACTGCGATACAAACTTCTCCCCTTCGTAAATTAATTTTGTCTAAGTCTACAAACATCAACGCAGTTAACTTAATTGCCCAAAATATGGCAGCGCGAGATCGATCTTTGCCTGGAGTGATGGGAACAAAATCCGAAGCTATAACTTTTGCTCGTACTTGGCAATCTTTAACGGAACAGGCTTTTGAATTAGCTGTTGCTCTGAAGATACATCAGTTAGAAACAGTAGGACAAGTAACAAAGACTTCGGGTAGTTTTAGGATAGTTAGAGAAAGCGATCGCTCTCTACTAACTAGTTGGATTGAAGCTTTTGAATCAGAAGCTTTAGGCGACAATGAACCAAGATCGGATTCTCAAGTGTGGTTTGATAAAAAGTTAAAACAAAAAAGCCTTTATCTTTGGCAAGATAAAGTACCCGTATCGATGACAGGCTTTAGTGGTGCAACCCCCAATGGGATCAGAATCAATGCAGTTTATACACCACCAGAATATAGAGGCAAAGGCTACGCAACATCCTGTGTCGCTACTTTAAGTCAACAGCTTCTCGATCGCGGTTATAAATACTGTTTCTTATTCACCGACTTAGCCAACCCGACTTCAAACCATATTTATCGTAAAATTGGTTATCAACCAGTATGCGAAATATCTGATTACGCCTTTAAACCTAAAGCTTAGAATAAATTTAAATCTAGGATCTAGCACGGAAAATATTTTTTTTAAGCCAACAGCGGGCAACTCATAACCGATGACTGAATATCAAGTTGGAGGTAGTCTCAATGTCAATTCTTCTACCTATGTAACCAGAAATGCTGACGAACAACTATATCAAGCCTTACGAAAAGGAGAATTTTGCTATGTGTTTAACTGTCGTCAGATGGGTAAATCTAGTCTTCGAGTTCGGAGCAAAAATCGTCTAGAACAACAAGGGTACGCTTGTGTATCTTTGGACATGACTAATATAGGCGTAAGAGCGATCGCGCCAATGCAATGGTATAAAAGTCTAGTTTCGGAAATTTGGCGAGGCTTCGATTTGATGGGAAAAGTCTCCCTGAAGTCTTGGTGGCAAGAGCATTCGGAATTATCTCCGATACAGCATTTAAATCTTTTTGTTAGTGATGTCGTTTTATCTTTTATTGAAGCTGAAAAAGTCTTTATTTTTATTGATGAGATTGACAGCATTTTAGGATTGGACTTTGCCACTGACGATTTTTTTGCTTTGATTCGTTATTTTTACAATGCTAGGGCTGAAAATCCCAAATTTGAACGTCTTAGCTTTGCTTTATTTGGTGTTGCTACTCCTAGCGAGCTGATCGAAGATTATAGTCGAACTCCCTTCAATATCGGTACGGCGATCGAGCTAACGGGATTCACCTTAACAGAAGCGAGACCTTTAGTTAATGGCTTACAGAATAGATTTCAAAATTGCGAGATAATTTTAAAGGAAATTCTCTATTGGACTGGAGGACAACCCTTTTTAACTCAAAAACTTTGTAAACTGGTCGCAGATTCCTCGCAAGCTAGCTCTTGTTGTCCCCTACCAGGATATGACATCGAGTGGATAAAAACTATAGTCCTAGACAAGATAATCATTAACTGGGAATCTAAAGATGAACCCGAACACCTCAAAACCATTTGCGATCGCCTTTTAAGAGACGAACAAACTGCCAACCTGCTGTTGAGATTAACCGAGCAAATTTTGATTCAGGGTTCGATTCAGACCGATGACAGTTTGGAACAAAGATTATTACTACTAACCAATCTAGTAATCAAATCTAACAATCGGCTAATTATTCGCAATCCTATTTACCAACAAATTTTTAACTTAGATTGGGTTTATCAACAGTCCGACAAACTATGTCCCTACAGTCGAGAGATAAAATTTTGGCTGGCTTCTAATTGTCAAGATCGATCTCGTCTGCTACGGGGTCAGGCTTTACGAGATGCTCGAACTTGGGCAAACAATCACAACATCAGCCAAGCAGAATATCAATTTTTAAACGCCTCTCAAGAACAAGAACAAGCAGAAATTCGTCAAGCTCTAGAATTTAAAAGACTTCGAGAAGTAGAAACTCGCCTGATTCAAGAACAAAAACTCGCTAAAACCCAAGGATTTTTGCTCAGTACGGTTGGGGCAGCTTTATTTATGACCTCAATTTTGAGTCTTACTGCTTACAGTAACTATCAACAGGCAAGAAACAATGAAATTCAAGCAGAAAATAGCAAACTAGAGGCTCGGATCGTCTCCGCAGAAAGTTTGTTTGATTCCGAACAACGTTTTGCTTCCTTGGTACAGGCGATCGAAGCCAAACAAGATATCTCCGAATTAGGGCAGATCGATCCAGCATTCAAATCGGATGTCGATTTAGCTCTAGAGCAAGCTGTCTATAATGTCGTCGAAAAAAATACTTTTTCGGGTCATATAGATGTGGTTAATAGTGTTAGCTACAGTCGTAACGGCAAGCTAATTGCCTCCGCTAGTTCGGATAATACAGTTAAAATCTGGCAAAAAAATGGAAAATTACGCCATACCCTCAAAGGTCATCAAGATTCGGTCATTGACGTCGCTTTTAGTCCCACTAAAGATCTGATTGTTTCAGCTTCAGAAGACAATACAGTTAAACTATGGAGTGTCACGGGAAAATTAAAACATACCCTTAGCGGACATCGAGGTAGCGTACATCGAGTAGTCTTTAGTCCCACTGGAGATCTTTTTGCCTCGGCATCTGAAGATCGAACCGTTAGATTGTGGAATATCAAGGGTGGTCTGGTTAATGTTCTGACAGGAAACCAAACAGAAGTGTTGGCTTTAGCTTTTTCTCCCGATGGTCAGATTATTGCTACGGGCGATCGCTCTGGTACGATCGGGTTATGGAATCGCTCTGGAGAAGTACTAGATACTTTCATCGCTCACAAACTGCCCGTTCGTGGCATTGATTTTAGTCCTGACGGTCAAAGATTAGTAACTGGTGGTGACGATAATCAGGCTAAAATTTGGCAGCTTGACGGGACTCTAGTCAAAATTCTCCAAGGATACGAGGCACCAGTCACGGGAGTTAAATTTTCTCCCGATGGTAAAATTATTGCCACCAGCAGTTGGGATAAGTCAGTCAAACTTTGGTATCCCGATGGCACTTTGTATTCACAGTTACAAGGACATCAAGGAAGAGTCTGGAGATTGGCTTGGTCTCCCGATGGTTCGACCATTGCTACCGCAGGTTGGGATAATGTTGTCAAGCTATGGCAAATTAAAGATCCTTTAGTACTAACTTTTTACGGACACTCGGCCAGTATCCTCAGTGTTGCCTTTCATCCCCAAGGAAAACTAATAGCCACTACTGCTGACGATCGCACTGTCAAACTGTGGCATCTCGATGGCACCCTGGAAACCAACTTTACTCAGCATAATGCCGAAACCTACGAAGTAACTTTTAGTCCTGATGGCGAATTAGTGGCTTCAGCCAGTTTAGACCGCACTATTAAGCTGTGGCGACCCAATGGCAACTTGCTCTACACTGTCTTCGGACACGATGCCCCTGTTGTTGATGTAGACTTTATGTCTGATGGGATAACTTTTATTTCTAGCGGACACGATCGAAAGATTCGATTTTGGGAATTAAAAAAGTCTGGCGATCGAATCGAAGCTGTTCCCAAAAAAACTATTTTTGCTCATCAAGCCATCATTGCCGATGTCGATATAAGTTCAGATGGTAAATTGATTGCCTCGGTCAGTCACGATCGCTATCTCAAGCTTTGGCAACCCAATGGCAAATTGATTAGAGCGATTCTCGCAGACGATACAGGATTGAGAACAGTAGCAATTAGCCCCGATAGTCAGATTATTGCCACTGCTGGCAAAGAAAAAAACATCAAATTTTGGAATCTTGAAGGAAAATTAATTAAAACTATCCGTGGTCATTCCGCAGCGGTTCTAGATTTAGAATTTAGTCCCGATGGTAGCAAAATAGCATCTGCTAGTGCCGATCATAAGATCAAAATCTGGAACAAACGAGGCAAACTACTGACGACGCTGCGGGGACATAGCGGTCGGGTTTGGAATATAGAATTTAGCCCTAATGGTCAACAGTTGGTTAGTGGGGCAGAAGATAAATTGGTAAAGTTATGGCATTTAGACCGTATTTTACGATTAGACCCCCTCGAATATGGCTGCAATTGGATTGAAGATTATCTAAGAACTAATCCCGATATTCAGGAACAGGACGATATTTGTTCGTTCCTAGCTTTTGACTGATACCATTTCTCCTTAAAGTTGTACTTAATATTTTGAGTTTAGATTTCACGCAAAGAGGTGAGACCCCGCGTCCTAAAGGATACCGCGATGCGCAGCGAGTCCTTTAGGGCTTCGCATATCGGCGACAGACGCAAGGGAATGCTCACCTAGCGAAGACGTTTACACCCGTCGCATTGGGTGCAAAGAGGTTAAATTTTATACCAATTCTGATACCAGTTTAAATAAAGAATGTTTGTGTGTAGTGGCGGTTCGCTTATCTAGCAGCGTTGACCTTCGCGTTTGCACCCAAAATGACGGGCATAAACACCCAAAATGACGGGCATAAACACCCAAAATGACGGGCATAAACACCCAAAATGACGGGCATAAACACCCAAAATGACGGGCATAAACACCCAAAATGACGGGCATAAAC
>JASJEI010000487.1 GCA_030064795.1 Pleurocapsa sp. MO_226.B13
TATCTGAGATTGATGAGCAGAAAAAAAGTCCATAATTAAGATTTAAACATCGCTAATATTTAACTTTTTCTATCATTAATTGCTCAATTAATTTTGTTCATCAATAATAATTATCCCTCTTTTGTCACTCTCCGAGAACTAAAATCAAGAGGAACTTGACTATCGTTGGCTAGAAGCCAGACCAGATAATGGATGTAGAATTACAGATTCTCAAACATAATGGCGCGATCGCGCCAAACCGACAGTTTCTATCATAGATCGATATTGCTCCGCATATAATGACCTATTTCCTGAAGTGAGAAGCTATGAATGTTTTAAATATTTACATCAAGGAATGATCTCACCAATTAAAAGAAAGTTATTACCAGAAATAGCCAAAGTTGTTGGAATATCTTCACATCAATCATTACATCCTTGGTGCGCCTAAATTCGGAGGAAACCTCCGAGGCGGCGCATCCGCTTTCTAGGGAATTCACCCTGGTCAGTATCAGAACTAAAAGCCAGAAGATTGACAATAACAAAAGAAGCATTAAAAAAGCAGGCAATTACAGTAGTAATTGATGAAACAGGAGATAGAAAGAAGGGAACAAAAACGGATTATGTAGCTCGTCAATATTTGGGAAGTGTGGGAAAAATAGATAAGGTCATAGTGTCAGTAAATGCGTAGGGAGTATATAAAAATATAACCTTTCCTTTAATCTGTAAAGTTTTCAAACCCAAAAGAACATTAAAGGAGGGGGATGTATATAAAACCAAAATTGAATTGGCATCAGAAATAGTTAATGAGTTGATAGAATTTGGCTTCCAGATTGAATTAGTATTGGCTGATAGTTTGTATGGTGAAGCTAGTTCATTTATCAGGACATTAGAGCAACATAAATTATCTTGGGTTTTGGCAAGCTCGAAGTAACCACGGAGTTCTTATGCCGTCATCTCAAAGGGTTAGAGCTAACAAGTGGTGTAATATGAAGCGAATTTTTAGCAATCAAACCTCAGAAACAAGATATATTCGCGCGTCTTATTTTTGGCAAGAGAAGAACCAGAACCTATTGGGAAGGTAGTGTTGCAAAAACTTGAGATTGGTTTGTAGTATAATTAAGCTTTAATTTACTACTAAATCGAATGAACACAAAGCAACCAACGGGGCTTACAAGGTGCGGACGCAGGTTCCGCACACAGCCCCTCTTCAAATGGAAACATTTTCAGGGAGAAATAATTTTGCGCGCGTGTTCGTTGGTATCTAAAGTATGCCCTCAGTTACAGGAATCTTGAAGAAATAATGATCGAAAGAGGATTATCTGTAGACCACACGACAATCTACAGGTGGGTGATGATTTATGCACCTCAAATAGAAGAGAAAGCGAGAAAACATCTCAAGTCAACTAATGATTCAATGGGTGTAGATGAAACTTATATTAAGGTCAAGGGAAAGTGGAAGTATTTGGATCGTGCTGTAGACAGTAATGGCAATACGAAGAGACTTTATGCAAGCGTGCGAAAAGAGACCATCAAGCAGCCAAGAGATTTTTAAGAAAATTCCTCAAAGCTAGACATAATCAACAACCCAGAGTAATTAATGTAGATAAAAATCCGGCTGATCCTGTCGCGATTGAAGAACTCAAATTAGAAGGCATTCTTTCAATTGAATGTGAATTAAGAAGGGCGCGTCTCTTGAATTTATTTCAAGAGCTTGTGTCGCCCGTACAGAAAAAATATCTAAATAACATAATTGAACAAGACCATAGATTTCCGAAAAAACTAGCCAAATATAAGTTATATTTTCAGTATTTTCATACAGCTTGGAGAACCCGATCGAGGATATGAAATTGAGGACGCTTCGGTCGGAGGTTGCCTCCGACATTTCAGCCGTCCGTATGAATGCGATTGCGTTTAGGTCAAATTGAAAATATAGCTAAAGAGGATATTTTGCGGTGCGACCCCGCGTCTATCACGGATACCGCGATGCGCAGCGAGTCATGCGCGGGCTTCGCATATCGGCGTAAGACGCAAGACAAAGGCTTTAGCCGCATGTACGCGCACGCCTGACAGGACAAAGAGATTTTGTTAATTCTCTCTTTGGGATTGCTGTCTGAAAAATTAGTTAATCATAGGAATATTCTGTCTATTCAGATTTTTTGCAACACAACCATCTACTGAGTATTGCTTTCAATCATCGATGACAGTAAAATTGCGGGTGACCGTCCCCAGGTAAGTTCCTTTCAGGTTCTCGCCAGAGAACAAACGAAACGTAATGGTATTGACTCCTTCTTTCAGAATGTCTTTTTCGCCCACGGAGCCACGGTTTGTGTCTCCAAATAGGCTATAGGGCTGACTGTTTTCAACTTTTACTTTTACTTTTTGGCCATTATTAAGATTAACCTCTACACTTCCCACCTGATTAACCAGGGGACTTCCGTCAGGAATACAGGCCGCAATTGTAATCTTGCGATCGTCAATATTGTCTTCAGATATCTTAGTATCATCTTCGAGAATGGCAATCACCTTGTTGTTGTCGGTATCAATCAGGGTAATGTCGAGGTCAACTGTGGGCTCTTCTTGCTTCAGCTGGACCGAAAGGTTAGTGATACTTTGGACACAGCTAACGGCATCGGCAACTGGAATACCTAGCCTTTCGACTTGGTCCTGATTGAGTGCAATATAATCATTCTCCTTTTTTGCGTCCGGATCTAGGACCAGCTGTAGCGCATCGGCAAATTCCAGGACCGAGAATATGCGTTGGCACTCAGCTTGTTGAGTCAGTGCGGTGAGCGAATTTTGTAATGTTTCAAGGGTTTCAGTGTCGATAACACCCGCAGGCCCCTGAGGACCAGTCGCACCAGTCGCACCAGTTTTACCCTGAGGCCCCTGGGGACCTTGGGGACCAGTCGCACCAGTTTTACCCTGAGGCCCCTGGGGACCTTGGGGACCAGTCGCACCAGTTTTACCCTGGGGACCTTGGGGACCAGTCGCACCAGTTTTACCCTGGGGACCTTGGGGACCAGTCGCACCAGTCGCACCAGTTTTACCCTGAGGCCCCTGGGGACCTTGGGGACCAGTCGCACCCTGAGGCCCCTGGGGACCTTGGGGACCGGTCTGAATCTCTACCCCTTGAGCGACATCCAGCACCGCCAGCAGGAGGGTTGACTCTGATGAGCCGTCGGTGACGGTAATCTTATGAATGCTGGTAGAGAGGAGGTTTGAAGACAGGCTGGCACCACTACCCAGCACACCATCGATGTTGGAGGTCCAGGTGGGAGCAGTGACCTCGGCGGGAATTGCGGAAAATAGCACAGAGGTGCCTGATGTCACAATAGAGCCATCGCTGGGACTGATAATTCGGGGACCTGTAACGAAGGAAACGTTATCCAGAACCAGGGTGGCAAAATTGCTGTTAGGATTCTGAATCAGGATGGAGGAGATTGGTGTATCACTCACAAAACCAATAAAGCCTTCGGCGTTTATGGCTGGGAAGTCATAGGTTTCATCGTTAAAGGTGACCCGGGCTGAGTCGCCAACGGACTTGGGTGCTGAGTAGTTTACCCCCCAGGCTAGAACGGGTTTAGGAAAGTGAATGGTCAGGGATGTCTGGGGGTTACCATCGAGGCCAAGGTAAAGGGAGGGGGTGTCGTTAAAAGCATGGGAGTTGGTTTCATCGATGATGACCATACTGCCCGTCGCGCCAATCGGTCGTACGGTCTCAAGCTGCAGTACACCGACCGTATTTGTGTCGTTATAAATTAAGGTGCGGGGACGCTCCGTGTCAAAGGTTTCAATGGTTAACGGATTGTCTTTTACTGCGGCTTCCCAGGTGTCTCGGGTATAAAAGGTGGTAGTTGTACTCATGGTGGGAGACTTCCAATAATTGTTGGTAAGTAGTGAGCAAGATAAATTTGACTGGCTACACAGCGATTAATGCCCTGGATGGTCGCGACTCTGTATTCCCACGGACCAATAGGTCTCTAGCCTGCTTGTGGTCAGGATCCAGATTGAGAACCTGTTTGAGAAGGATGTTTGCCCGGTGACTGTGTCCTAGTTGCTGACAGCACAGGGCCATGTTGAACAGGGTATTAATCTGTTGGCCATGGATTTGAATTGATTGTTCAAAGTAGTTCAGCGCCCGCTTATACTCCTGGAGCTGAAAGCAAAAACTGGCTAGTTTAAAGGCAAAATCATTGTCTTCACCAATGGGGAAGTAGCGCTGCCAAACCTGGTCGATCGCACTCAACACAGCCGTATGTTCCTGGGAGGAAACGTCAGAAGCAAGCTGCTGTAGTCGGGGTAGGTAGCGGTTAAATTGATGGCTGTCGTAGTGGCTGAGGCGCAGGTAGGCCAGAATGTCGGCCACACTCGTTTGGTCCAGGGTTTGACGGAGGTGTTTGGTAATGCGGAAAAAGTCGTCGGGGCCAAAGGTTTGCACGTAGCGATCGTAAGCCCATTGGGTCTGACGGTAGCGCTCGGGGTGTTGGCTCATAATTAGGGCAATGACACAGAGGCTTTGGTGGGCTGTATTGGGGGTGAGGGCAATACCACCCTGGAGTTCGCACCAGGTTTGAAATAGACCATAATTGACGCTGAGGGAGAAACAGCCGTGGTGGGTAACCAGTCTGGGGGGACGATTGCCCTGGAGTTGGCTGAGGTCGAGTTTACCTTTGTCGGCAGAGAGGAGGAGTAGTCCTTGTTGGGAAAGGGCTTGTAGTCGTTTGAGACAGAGGAGTCCAGTGCTAGGTACGAGGAGGTGAGTGTCCGTAAGACGCTGTTGATAGTGGCGAAGGAGAGCTTGCAGGTGGGGATCTAAGTCGGTGAAGTTGGTGGGTTGGTAGTCGTAGTGAAGTTCGATATGCTCTAGGAGTTCGGCAGAGTCCAGAGTTTTGGGATCCTGCTGGCAGAAGAGGGAAACCAGGCAGGTGTGGACTTGACCATTGTCGATGTAGTAGAGGTCTTGAGGAATGCTGTCAAAAAGGTAGTTGGCAACGACCACCAAGGGACGCTCAAGGGTTTGAGGCGTGAGGATTTCGCCGCTGTGCTGGAGGCTGAGTTGATTATCTCGGCTAATGTCAAAGCGAGCAATATCGAGGATGCCTCGTTGAAAGAAGGGTCGAAATTGGGGATGACGGTTCCAAGCATCAAGGTTAGCTTGGGCAAAGTCTGTAAGGATATAGCGGAAATTAGTCAGGGGAAGGTGGCTTTGCTCACAAAGCTGGGTGAGGTGAGTAAGGAAGTGGAAAGCAAAGCGACCAGAGCCAGCACCGAGTTCACACAGGTAGAGGGGTTGAGCACTGGTGAGATGTTGGGCTCGATCTTGCCAATGGGCAAAAACTATTTCAGCGTAGGCGATCGCAATGGTAGGGTTGCTGGTGATGTAGTGGGGTACTTCGCCCTGGGACCAGGCGTTGAGGCCCCGTTGGGTGAAGTAGTCCCGTTGTAGAGTCCACAGTAGGGATTGGGAAAGCAGTTGAGATTTAGCGACACAAAATCCTCTGCGATCGCGTTCGAGGTTGTTGAGGGTGCTGAGTTGTTTTTGGGAGGATGGTGGCATGGGTGAGGTGCAGACTTCCTCAAAAGGTTGTCTGGGGAATCGTCTTCTTTTTTTGCCGATGTTGTAAACCATGGTTTTTCGTTGATTTCTTTTGATGGGATAACTGTATGCTGTGCAATTTTTGTGAGGGAGCTAATATTTTGGCGGCGTTGGGTTTTGTACCTCAACAACCCAACCTACTGTCGCGTCCAGACTAAAATGCTGGGTCGATCTTTTTCTTGTTCCCCCAGACTTGGGGGTTAGGGTGCTTGAATAAATTCGCGAACCCTAATAAATTAAGCTAGACGCGACACTACATTTTCAGATGTTTTCTCATGCGGCCAGTGCCATGTCTCTATGTCGGGACGCTACTGGGACTACCTGTCCCTCGAAATCGCGATCGCTAAAAAATCGATTTATTTCTGAAAATAATGCCTTGTCGCTTTGACGATCGCCCAAATAATACAGCTCCTCCTCATAGTCCTCTTCTTCGGGGCGGATCACTTTGAATGGCAAAGGTCGAAAGCCGACTTTACCCATGGCTTTTTTGGATGGGATGTTGTCTTTATAGGTTGTGGCATAACAGCAGCGCAAACCCAAATAACGGCAGGCCCAGTCGAGCATGATGGTTACTGCTTGAGGGCCATACCCATATCCTTGAAAATCCTTGCCTAGCCAGTAGTGGAAAAAGCCGACGTCTTTGGATCGTTCGAGACCCACGGAACCAATGAAGCCCCAGTAGCGGTGGTTGACGGCAAACAGGTGTTTTGCGGCTGTTTTTTGATTCGTTTGGAGCCATTGTTGCCAGTCTTCGTCCTCTTCGTCAAAGTCTGGCAGGTTACAAAGTTCGCCAATAGTGGGGTCGGCATATTGCCAGAGAAAGTCGTCTTCGTGGTAACTTTGCAGGGGGGTTAGGATTAATGGGTCAGCGCCCAGGGCTTTTATACCTTTGGGCAGGGCTTTAGTTCGGTGTTGTAATTGTTGGTAATCGTCGATTAATGATTGGTGAGTAGAATACCGATCGTGATTAATAGCTCGTTGCAAAACTTGTTCTGCCGAGCCAAACATACCGAGCTGTTGGTAGGCTTGGCTGAGCAGGTGCAGGTTGTCGATGCTGTGACGGGGTAGCTTTTTGTCGGACACAGCTCTTTCTAGACGATTTTGATATTCTTCGCAGCAGTGAATGATTAACGGCCAGTCCTTTAGGTGCTTGCAGGCTTTAATTAACAGGAGGATAGTTGTTGTGGGAAGATTGGCGATGACTGCTTTGTTGTTTGATTGTCCGTGGTCTGGGAAGAATTTTTCCCGCAGGAAAGTAATATAATCTTGTCTTTGTTGGGCGTTAATGTTTTGTTGGCAGAGGGTTTTGAGTTTGTGTTGCCAGTTGGCTGGGGTGGGATGATTACTCATAATGGTTTTATTGAATCAAAAAAGAGGCTATAATTTTATATGTACTTAAGTATGTACAACTCTCACCATGAATATAGTAAACTTTAGCGAAGCAAGAAATAACTTTAAATCTGTACTAGATAGAGTGGCCAATGATAAAAACTGTACTGTCATTGTTAGAAGAGATGCAGAAGATGCTGTAGTCATGTCTAAAAGTTATTATGACAGTCTGATGGAAACTGTTTATCTCTTAAAATCTCCTGCTAATGCTAAACATTTAGAAGAAGCAATTGCTGAATATAAAGCAGGTCAAACACAAGAACACGATTTGCTCGATGCGTAAGTTAGCCTGGGGTAGTAAAGCATGGAAAGATTATCTTTATTGGCAATCTCAGGATAAGAAAACCTTGAAAAGGATCAATCGACTGATCCAAGATACTTTATCCGATCCTTTTGAAGGAATTGGTAAACCCGAACCTTTGAAAGAGAGTTTGTCAGGTTTTTGGTCCCGTCGCATTGATGAAACTAATCGTCTTGTCTATGCTATCGATGATGATTATCTGACAATTATTTCATGTCGCTATCATTACCAGGATTAATCGGTAATTACGCGATCGCCCTTAAGAAACGGACCCGATCTATCCGCGATCGCCCCTTTACACGATCGCACTTCTTTTGCCCCACAATAAGCACAAGTTCTGTTCCATCTTTTTCTCTGCTTCTATGGGTTTCAACATCAACCGCAAGGAGTCCCACACCTACCGCTTCGCGGAGGTGCTGGGTCGCAATTGCGGACAGGGTTAGGCAACACATAGCCCATTGCTCCTTCTTAATAAATTAGTTTTTGAAATTCTGAATAACCTAACTATGGCAAAAGTCCTGGGTAGAAAAAATCCCGATATCGTTAAGGTTTATTCAGGTAAAAGTTCAGGTTTATTCAGGTTCTCGTGAAATCACAGGTGAGTCACGCATCTTTTAGCCTACCAATCTCAATTACAGTCGATCGGACATAAGCTTACCCCGACCTAAAGGGCGATCGCATTCGGAGAGTACGCTCTTGCCAGGTATGGTGTTTGTCGATATAGTTATGCTTTACGTAACATATAACTTTTGTTATCATTATCGTGATTAAAAGCTTTAAGTGTAAACAAACTGAAAAACTCTATAACAAGAAATTTGTGAAGAAGTTTTCAGGGTTTGCCAGGCAGGCAGAAAAAAAGTTGAGGATACTTGATGCAGCCCAGGTTCTTGAAGATTTAAGCCAGATACGTGGCAATCGCCTAGAATTACTCATTGGAGATCGACAAGGACAATATAGCATTAGAATCAATGATCAATGGCGCATTTGTTTTCGGTGGAATGATGCACCCTATGACGTGGAAATAGTCGATTATCATGGTTGAGTTCTAGATATGGACAAGAAATTTGGAGACCCTATACACCCTGGCGAAATCTTAGCCGATGAGTTGGAAGAGATTGGGATGAGTGCGGCTACCTTAGCAGAAAAGTTAGATGTACCGAAGAACAGAATCTACATGATTATCAATGAACAGCGTAGTATCACGGCAGATACGGCGATGAGACTGGGTATTTTCTTTGGTACAACGGCTGAGTTTTGGCTCAACCTGCAAAAGTGTTATGAGCTTGATGTTGCTCGCCTAAATGCAGACAACTTGAAGCACATTAGACCTTATGAGCCACCAACCTCAAATGCTCTACATTGACCACCGAAACACGATCGCATAGGTGGTGCGTTCCCAAATATAGGATCGTGTTGAAGTCGCAATGGTTTTTAGGTAAACACCCTACGGCTTACTACTTAGAGAAATCGGTAATTACGCGATCGCCCGATGGGAGACCGCCCTGAAAGTATTGTAGTAGCACATCTAGACTAAGATATTGGGTTGACTTAGTAACATGGGCATTGCCCACACTGCATTATTTAATTTTTACTACCCAACAAATTAAACTAGACGCGCTAGTAGGTTGGGTTGAGTTTACGAAACCCAACAATAATTGGGTTTAAGTTGGGTTTTACTTCGTGCAACCCAACCTACCTTCGTCTCTCATTACTTTTTCCAATTGGTATCACCTGGCGAGAAGTTGGGCTGCCAATGGAGAGTAGCGATCGCAGTGTTTGGCGTTATGCTCAGGAACACCAGATGCTGATCCTCACAGCGAATCGCAATATGAAAGGTGATGACTCACTTGAGGAAGTGATGCGTGAGGAAAATACAGAAAAGTCATTTCCTGTGGTAACAATTGGGAATCTTGAACGCCTTGATGAGTTTGACTATCGAGAGCGTTGTGTTGAACGGCTGATCGAAATCATTCTAGATCTTGAGCAATACATGGGAGCTGGTCGTTTATTCATTCCATAGGCTTGTCGATTAGTTGTAGGAGGTCATGCCTGCTTGTCAGGGAAATGGATTGACATCTTACCTCTGTGACTACTCCCAACGCTAATTGCTAATCGCAATATAGCGTGGGATTTATAGCCCCTCAAACTCCCCTAAAAGTTAAACCCATAGGTGGGTGAGGGAGCGATCGCCCGATGGGAGATCGCCCTGAAATTAGGACATATAGCAATCGAACTATAAATTAGGACATTTATAAAATCCTTTGCGCCTTTGCACCCAATGCGACGGGCGTAAACGTCTTTGCGAGAGATAAAATTAATTGTCTTAACCTTTGCTTCGACTGCTATAACGAAACCGAATTTGTTATTACTCCTCACTCGTCACTCGTCACTTGCAACGTGTTACTTGTTACTTGTTACTCGGTTCATATTTTAATTCCCGGAACCGAATAAGAAATCTTGTTCAACCCTTATCGGCGTATCAGTTCCAGCTGATTCCTGCGTCTGGGTCGGGTCCGTGGCTGGTTGTGTGGTGCTCTGTACAGGTGCAATACTAGCCTCCTCTGGTTTTTTTTCCTCCTCGTAGTCATTTGGATCCTCATTATTAATCAGGGTTAGCATATCGATAGGCTGTGTATTTAGCTTCGGGTTTTCGCTCCGCC
>JASJEI010000488.1 GCA_030064795.1 Pleurocapsa sp. MO_226.B13
TTCGTTCTGCTTGAGCCATATTGTTAAACCCTGCATCTCGATATAAATTCAGGGCTAAATTTCTAGCAATTGCCATAAATTGAGGAAGAGGTGTTGTACGAATACGAGATTTATCTTCACCTTGAGTTACATCTCTAACATAATGAACTTTATTTTCAACTCCCCAATATTGGCGAATTCTTTGTCCAAATTCAACTGCTGATTCTCGGCGATCGCTAATATAATATCTAATACTATTTTCTATTTTATATTTGGTTTGTCTTTCACACTCTACACGAATAATCGTGTTTAAAGCAGGCCATTGCGGATAATCACCTTTAGCTTTACATAGACTGACTCTTCTTTTCTCTATACGACCATGACCCTTGTTAACTTGATAGTCAGTTTCTTCAGGAATAAATTCTGCTTGAATTGAGCGATACAAAGTAGGTTGATTTCCTTTAACAGCAGCTAAGTAATGATTCCCACTATCTACAATTGCACTAATAATTTTTTTTGAGTATTGAGAGAATCAAATGCAAATACTACACCTTTTTGAGCTAAAGCTTTAATAACTTCTGGTATAGCAGGGTAATCGCATCTAATTTTGTATAAATTGTACTTGACAAACAATTGTATATAGGATGTAAAAAGTTTCCTGCCCTCAAGACTCACCGTTCGCTTATTTTTAAATTAACAAAGCGATCGGGATTTGAAGAATCAAAGTTCGCGATCGTGCTGCGCTGGCACTGCGCGATCGCATTGTCTCAATCTTCTCTGGCTTAACCTCGGCTACATCGTATGAAGACTTTATACTGTAAGCCTTTTCATCATTATAATTATGAAGGGCGCAGGGCGCAGAAATCTGAGCGAACGGTGAGTCAAGACTTTCTCGGAGAAGCTTAAGGGGTTAATCTAAGAATGAGTAAAGGTTTGTATTCCCGAGTAAGTCACAATGACAAAAGGTTTTGGTAAGTTGGTTCTCAAACCCCAGCAAGAGAGAGAGGCTGAGATCCTCAGAAAGAGTGTTCTCAAGTATTTTCAAAAGCTCCAGGACCCCAGAGTAGAGAGAACCAAAGATCATAGCTTGGTAGGGATTGTCACAATTGCAATTTTGGCAGTACTCTCAGGAGCAGATGGGTTTGTGGCGATCGAAACCTACGGTAAAACCAAGCAGGCCTGGTTAGAGACCTTTTTAGACTTACCTCACGGCATTCCGTCACACGACACGTTTGGGCGAGTGTTTGGTGTACTTGACCCGGAGGAGTTACAAAATAGCTTTCTTGATTGGGTAAGCAGCATCACGGAGAAATTGGGTCTCGAACTGATTCATATTGATGGGAAAACAGCCAAAGGATCTTATGACCGAGAGGGAAAACTTAAAGCACTGCATAGTGTAAGTGCCTGGAGCAGTGAGCATGGATTAGTACTGGGTCAACAAAAAGTTGAGAGGAAGTCGAATGAAATTACTGCGGTGCCTCTCGTGCTGAAGTTGCTCAACCTCAAGGGGGCGGTGGTGACCTTGGATGCCATGGGGACCCAGCGGGAGATTGTAACTCAAATCAAACAGGCCGAAGGAGAGTATGTGCTGGCTCTGAAAGGCAATCAAGGAAAGCTCAGCCAACAGGTGGCAGATTGGTTCAACCAAGCGAGCGCCAAGAACTGGGAGGGGATTGATTGCAGCTATGACTCCAGAGTAGAAAGTGGACATCATCGGATAGAAACTCGTTGCTGTTGGGCGGTGCCGAGCAGTCAATTACCACCGTTGCATCGGCAACGGCAGTGGCTGGGCTTAACCACCGTCGTGATGGTATTGAGTAAACGGCAGTTATGGAACAAAACTACGACTACTGTTCGATTCTACATCAGTAGTCTGGATGCGGATGCACAAAGGCATAACCAAGTGATTAGGTCCCATTGGAGTATTGAAAACAGTCTGCATTGGGTGCTAGATGTCACCTTTAATGAAGATGCTAGTCGAATTCGCCAAGGCCATGCTGCCCAAAACCTCGGTTTGTTGCGTCGTTTAAGTGTCAACTTACTGAAGCGCGAACCATCCAAGCTGAGTCTGAAGATGAAGCGTTACAAGGCTGGGATGGACAATGACTTTCTCCTGAAAATCCTGGCAGCTAGTACTGCTACTTGAGGAGTTAGTCCAGATAAATGTCAGACTTATACAGACAAATTTAAGGAGGTGAACAACAAACTACACTAAAGTAGGTCTCCCACCCCGATCAATTAGCAGAGGGTGATACAAAAACAATAAATTCTAGAGTAGAAGTTCAGCTCAGAGCTTGAATTGTGCAGCTAAATTTCAGACCAGGTTCTAACAATTTGAGAACTCGATTAAGATGCGATTACCCTGTCTGGTATAGCCTTAATCGAGTTACTTTTATCCTCTACTTCTTGTGGTTGTAAAATAAGTCCTCTCTCCACTAGATAGGCGGTTACTAAAGTTATTGCTTGATGAGGTTCACAATGAAGATTATCATTTTCCACCAGAAAAGACCCTCTTAGCACCTTGCCGTCAAGAGCTAGAGTTTCGCCTTCAATCGGCTCTATTTCAAAGAATCGGGCAAGCCTGGCTGAATACTCTTCATGGTCAAGGGATAGTAACGTCCGTCTAATCGTACTATAAGAAGGTATTCGTTCGACACAAAACAACTCTTTCAACTGTTGCTTGTACGATTTTAACCAGTCACCGATTGCTAGAAATCCTTGGTTTCCCGCCACTACAGCTAGAGTAAACAAAGCTAAACATAGAGGTATCGAGTGTCTTCGACCTTGCTTTCTCCTACAATCAGGTAAGCCAGCAAAAACTTCTAGAATCGCGATTTCAGGCATATTTAAGTTAACAACTCTAATTTACCAGATTATTTTAGCATTTAGAATGAAATAGCCCTGGGGTTGATGGGGAGAAATATTAACCTGTCACTAATTAATTGACAAAGCACTAGGGGCGATCGCTCGGATAACCAGTTGCTAGAAGACTGACTGCGAGTATCCTAATACAAGAATTGGTAGCGATTCTGAGATTTGCTCGTTAACTACTGTAAAAAATTGTTGTAGAAATAATTACGAAACTGACAAACGTCAAATTTTCTGGATAAACTCAAGGGCATTGATAATTTAATCTATAAGGTACAAAGTGCTTCTCTCCTAAGCTTTCAGCTTTAAGCTTTTGAGCCTAGCAAATACCTGAATTTTTCCCCTGTTATTCACGATCGATCCAAATCATAATCAATTAAGCTTGCATTCATTAGGGGTGAGGTAAAAGACAAGGTAAGAGGGTGAATCATTAATCTTCTTGGTTCAAAATCATCTCGCCAAGGATGCAACACCAACTAAAACATTAAAGTTTTGAGATCCCCAGAATACTAAGCAAATGAATATTAACCAACACGATCGCTCAACGTCAGAAACAGTTGCACCAGATGTTATACAGCAAGACCGCCAGCGAGCTTATTGGCGTGCTAACGTCAGACTGATTCGTAATTTATTGATTATTTGGGCGTTTGTTTCCCTCGGTTGCGGTATCTTATTTGTTCCCTTGCTTAACAATATTATGTTGGGCAATGTTCCCTTGGGCTTTTGGATGGCCCAACAGGGTTCGATTTTTACCTTTGTGATTCTGATTTTTGTCTATGCAATTCAAATGGACAAACTAGATCGTAAGTATCGAAAGTAAGGAAGGATGAGGGATGAGGGATGGGGGATAAAGTAGTGAGTAGCGAATTACCAGTAATTATTTAACTATTAATTGTTATCTGTAATCTATTGAGTTAGGTCAACCTAATTAAACATTGAAAAAACTACTGGCGTGACCAGCTTAATATGAGGTATTAGATTGGTCTCTCGCCAAGACGTTTATCCTCAAAGCGACGAGGACAAGTCCCCATCGCATACGGGGGCAGAGGCGCGAAGAGAATTATTTGTTTGGCGTTGTTAAGTTAAATTATTGCACTATTGCAAGCTGTGTCAGTCTACTACGAGAAAATATCCCCAGACTCCTATACTACTAAATCCTTACTAGCTCTACATTTTAGGTTGAATAAAGTAGAGTTACTTACCTATTCTCGAATTACAACTAAATTATTCATTTTAAAAAACATTAGTTAATTAGTAAATATGTCAGTAGAAGCTTGGACGACAACGTTAGTGATTATTTCGTTTATGCTCTATCTCTACATTGGCTGGAGATCGCGAGTTAAAGATAGTAAAGGTTTTTTTGTCGCCGATCGCGGTGTTCCTGCTATTGCTAATGGGGCTGCTACGGCTGCTGGTTGGATGTCAGCAGCCTCTTTTATTTCGATGGCAGGGATTATCTCTTTTTTGGGCTACGATGGCTCGATGTATCTAATGGGGTGGACAGGAGGCTTTGTTCTCCTGGCTTTGTTACTCGCTCCCTATCTACGCAAGTTTGGCAAATATACCGTGCCTGATTTTGTCGGCGATCGCTATTATTCGGTCTGGGCAAGATTAGTAGCTGTAATAGCAGCTATTTTCATCTCTCTTACCTATGTGGCAGGGCAAATGCGTGGGGTAGGAATTGTTTTCAGTCGCTTTTTACAAGTAGATATCAATACTGGTGTGATACTTGGCATGGTAATTACGGCTTTTTTTGCCGTGCTGGGGGGAATGAAAGGGATTACCTGGACACAAGCAGCCCAGTACACTGTCTTAATTTTTGCTTATCTAATTCCTGCGGTCGCGATTGCTTTAATTCTGACAGATAATCCTGTTCCCCAGCTAGCGTTTAGCTTTAGCGATATTATCGAGAAGCTCAATGGAGTGCAAACAGATTTAGGCTTTGCCGAGTATACTCAGCCTTTTGTCGATAAATCCATGTTGGATATCCTGTTTATTACCATTGCCTTGATGGTAGGTACAGCAGGATTACCCCACGTTATCGTGCGATTTTACACCGTAAGTTCTGCCCGTGCGGCCCGTTACTCTGCGGGTTGGGCATTGCTGTTTATCGCGATTCTTTATACTACCGCCCCAGCGATCGCTTCTTTTGCCCGTTACAATCTAATTGATAGTCTGCACGACAAAACCGTCGCAGAAGTCCAACAGTTAGACTGGGCGACTAAATGGTCAAATACTGGTTTACTTGGTTTGGAAGATAAGAATAACAATGGCAGAATCGAATTAACACCAGATGAGACAAATAGCGAAATTACGATCGATCGCGATATTATTGTGCTTTCCACGCCAGAAGTCGCTAGACTCGCTCCTTGGGTAATTGCTTTAGTCGCAGCAGGAGGATTAGCAGCAGCCCTTTCTACTGCATCGGGACTGCTACTGGTTATTTCTAGTTCTGTAGCTCACGATGTTTATTTCCGTATCATTAATCCCGAAGCCACTGAATCACAACGGTTGATGGTAGGGCGGATCATGGTCGGTTTTGCCGTTGCTGTTGCAGGTTACTTTGGTATCAATCCCCCTGGTTTTGTTGCCGAGGTAGTAGCCTTTGCTTTTGGTTTGGCTGCTGCGAGTTTTTTTCCCGCCATTCTTTTGGGGATTTTTGACCAACGCACCAACAGAGAAGGTGCAATTTCAGGCATGGTTATCGGGTTAGTTTTCACCACTTTCTATATTATTGGAGTCAAATTCTACGGAATGCAACCTTGGTTTTTTGGCGTTTCTGCTGAAGGTATCGGTACATTAGGAATGGTTCTGAACTTTATCGTCACTTTGGTGGTTTCTCGTCTTACTGCTCCTCCACCATCAGAAGTACAAGAAATAGTGGCTCGTTTACGTTCTCCTGAAGGTAACGGCGCGTTTCTCAGCGATCTTGGTGAAGAACAATTAGACTAATTGTTGTTTGACTTGGGTGGGGTGATTTCTCTAACGCCGTCAAACCTTGTAGAGACGTAATATATTACGTCTCTACGATCGATCTATTTTTCAAATGTTTTCTTAATCGGATTTCGGATGATTTTCAGCGATCGCTTTTTCGGCGTTGCTAAAAAAAGGAAATGAACTATCTATAACTAGTAGTCCACCACAGAAATTATGACAGGTTGAGCTGCGGATATAACCTCTCTAACTTGACTCGTGCATCTTGATTGGTAAAACGCCAGTTAACCGTTGCTTTTTGTTCATTGCGTTTTTGCGCCCAAGCTGCTGTTTCTTGCTTGATGATCTCTTGATTAGCGGGACTTTAACAATTTTAGAAATAAAAAGAAGGTATAGTTAATATTGTATATAGTTTTTACGTCGCTACTAACAGCGATCGCTAAGAATGAAAGAAACCACTCCCGCAGCCATACAAGGAATACGTTTTAAGGGGGGCTTTATATCTAAGTTATCTGCTTGTACCGAGGGTTTTCGGTGGCACGAAGCCCCCCTTAAAACTAATTTCTCTCTCGCCATGCCTCCTTGCTTCGATAGATGGTGTAAAAAGTTTGATGATTTACTCTTGACGAAAGCTCAAAAAAGAGAGTTTAGACACTATTTAGGGGGATTATTGGGGGAAAGTGAACGAAAAAACCTGTCTCAAATGGCTAAAGATGCGGTAGAAGTCACATACCATAAATTACACCATTTTTTGACCGAGGCAACTTGGTCATAAGGATACAAAATTAAGGACTCTTCAAGTACCGAGCCACCTCGGCTTTTTCCCGCCAATTTAATTATAAAGAGTCCTTAATTTTTAATTCCTCTCAGGTCAGCACAGAAAATAAATGAGCGTCGTTTAGAGGTAATGAGTAAATGCAACCAAACTAGAATCAGTCGAGGATTCAGCCTGATTGTTGATGATTCAGGGCATAGAAAAAGTGGTAACTTTACCGCAGGAGTAGGACGACAATACATCGGAGAAATCGGGAAAACAGATAATGGCAATGTTGTCGTAACAACCCATTTATACGATGGCAAAAAAAGTTTACCTTTGGATATAGAATTATATCAGCATAGCGATTCATTACCAGAAGGCAAAAAAGACCCAGAGTTTAAGAAAAAACCCACCTTAGCCTTAGAGCTAATTGATAAAAGTTTGAACCGAGGCTATCGGCCAGGAATAGTGTTAATAGATTCAGACTATGGTAACAACACATCTTTTTTAAAGGACTTAGAAGAAAGGAGATTAAAATATATAGGAGGAATCGCTCTTAATCGCAATATTGTATTTAAAAATAAATCCGAAAAAACAGACACAATAAGAATAGATGAATACGCCCAATGGATATGCTCAGAGGAATTCAAGGAGATTCAAATACCAGGTGAAAAACCAAGAACTGTATGGGTAGCAATTATTGAAGTAGAAATATCTAAACTCATTGGTCAAAGAAAAATAGCTATCGTCACGGACATCTCACGGGGGCGAGGAAGCCTCGCCCCGCGTGTCCTCATGAGCGCACCAGTCTTTGAAGATGCAGAAGATATTGATTATTTGATAACAAATGTTGAAGGAGAAAAAGTAACAGAGCAATGGATAGTTGAGACTTATTCAGAAAGGAACTGGGTCGAAGTTTTCTATAGAGAAGCAAAGGGGTGGTTAGGATTAAGTGAATACCAAGTTCGAGAAAAAAAGAGTTTGGAAAGACATTTTATCTTGGTGTTTTGTGCTTATACATTTATTCTGTGGCACAAACTAACTGGAGGTTTAAGAAGGCGTTGGGCTAACAAACCAATTCATACTTTTCCTGAAGCTTTGGAAGCGTTTCGTACAGCTATATCTTACCGTTTTGTTGAATGGCTTAACCATAATCGTGATGTATTTGCATCTTATAAAGCCAGTTTGGGCTTTGTTTGGGCTTGATTTTTGTTTAAGTACCGTTAAGAGGTTCAGAAACATCCCCTGAATCCATCGTAATGGGAATGGTTGTGATATCTACATCATCCTTGACCTTATTCTTCTTTTAACCTACATCCATCAGACACACAAATGAAATACATCTGAAATCGCCGTGGAAAAGCGATGCAATAAAGAAAAAGAACGAGTATGAACGCTTATCGAGTGAGAATGAGAGAAAAATCGCTCAATCGCGATCGCTCTTTAGCCCCTCATTCTCATGAAGCAGCCTTTCATGAGAATGGATAGGCGTAGAAAATTAATCTCGCTCTCGGTCGAGCCAGAGCAAATATTATTCATAATTGAAACTGATTAAAACTCAAATACTTCTGGCAATAACTACCCAGATAAAAGATAATATTGTTGACAAGATAAGGGGAAAAACTTGAGAGTTAATTGACGTTCTGCGGTTAAATTCACCACTTGTTTAATTCCTTGATGAACCAATAAATGAATGCCTTGAAAACATTGAAAGATCCAGCGTAATGTAGGACGGTCGGTTAATTTTCCTAACTGATTGGGAATTCCTGTATTGGCACTTGATAATTGGCGACGAACTTCTCTTTGTCCCAGAGAATAAACCATCAAACATAACCCCATAAGCATCGCCATCGTCGAGATTCTCCGAGGCGATTTTAAGAACACACTATCAGCAAAGAATTCTTTAGTAATTTTTTTCTCTAGAGAAGTTAAATCTGATTTGGTTCTCGCTTCACTTTTAACGACTAACCATCTTTGAGGTATTCCCCCATAATTACTTTCTCTTTCTACCCAGCTATAACCAGATATTTCACTGTTTTTAAACTCTGAATTCTTAACAGTACTCACCAGATTTTTGGCTTCTTTTATTGAGAGAGGAACTCTGGTTAACCACTTGATTTGCTTCAGCAATTCTAAGTTATCCTTACTGTATAAAGCACTATCTCCGACGATTGTGGTTTCTACTTTTAATTGTTTTTGATAATTTTTAGCTATTTTGCCAAATGCTTTTTTATCACTTTGGTTTCCTGATGCTGCCTCAATAAATATTGGGATATTCCCATCTCCCGTGACGATTAAATCCAGGATAAATTGTTTTAAAGAGGAGTCGATGATCTCGCGAATAACCATGAGTTATCGTAATGGCTATTGGTTCGACTTCTGGCTCTTCTTTAGTTAATTTATCCTCAGAAGAACTGGCTTGATTATATTGACCGTGAACGGAAAAAGAACTAGAATCTAAGGGGGAAAAATCGAGATTAATTTGATATTTTTGGGCTGCTGCTAGGGAAATTAAGAGAAATAATTCTGACAGTCCATATTCGTAGAGTTTATCCATTACTCTACCTATTTTATGCTCATTTAAATGTTCTGGTAAAATTCTTTGACCTAAGAGATGTTCTGTTGCTTTATCTTCAAAGAATTTCGGAAATAGATACAAAGGTTGAGAGACAAAACCCAATCCATTTAAAATAATTGCCTTAACTATTTCTCCTGAATTAACTATTTCTTGCTCCTCGATTCCTAATTCTTGGTTGATGAGTTTAACTATTTCTAGTTCATCAATTATTCCTGCTATTATTCCTAGATGATTAATATTTTTTATCTCTATTTCTTGTAACACTTTTACTTAATAATTTATCTGATTGGTTAAAATTATCTGGATTTTTCCCTAATTATTCTGGATAATTAGCTACTTAATTACTCTACTCATTCTTATGAAGCAACCCTTCATGAGAATAGCTCTTGTCGAACCCATCACTTTGGCTGTAATTTTACCTTCTTTTCATCCAAGGCGAGGAGGTTCTGCTCTCACTTTTACATTTCATGATCGTTTGACTCTAGTTTCGCACATACTACATTTGTGGGGCTGATGGATGTGGGCTAAATAGTGAAGCTAAAGAAATCACTAGTGGTGTTTGTCTGCAAATTAAACGCTCAGAGTTAACTGAATCCGATTGTGACTCGATTCAACTAACCATGACAGGTTTATCCGAACCTGGCATGGGAACTACCACTATTACAGTCGAACCTGTAGAAAGCGACGATAGCGGTAATACAGGTGATATTGTGCTTATTTTGCCCAAAAAAGCAATTGCCTTTATCGCAAGTCAGGCAGCTAATTTCATCATTTCTATAGCAGAAGGTGCGGTGC
>JASJEI010000489.1 GCA_030064795.1 Pleurocapsa sp. MO_226.B13
TCATTCCCAAAGCATACAAATCGCTACTAATAGTTGGTCTGCCTGCAATTTGCTCTGGAGCCCAATAGTTTTTTTTATCTTGATTTTGGCTGGATTCTACACTCAGATTTGGTATGGTTTTGATGTCCATTAAAATACCAAAATCATTAATCACAACTTGCCCATCTTCATAACGAATCGTTAAGTTAGCGGGTTTAATATTGCGATGAATAATGCGATTTTGATGAATAAAGCTTAAAACCGAGAGAGTGCTGCTTAAAATCTTAACTATCTCCAGAAGCGAGAGATTTTGCTGCTCGATTCTTTGTGCTAGATTTTCTCCGCGAATGTATTCCTGAACTAAATAAAATTCGTCATTTTCTTCAAAATGATCCCAAACTTGAGGTATTTGCTCGTGATATCCTAGTCTTTCTAGAATTGACAGTTCTTCGGCAAACCTTCTTTCTATTTTGATTTTATCTATACCATGAACGCTCGGTAACTCAATTTGCTTAATAACACAGGGAGATTGATACTGACGATGCAGATTATCAGCTAAATAAGTTTCTATCCCTGCATTTCCCCCTAAATAGCGAGTAATAGCGTATCTTGCTCCTACTACCTGCTTAATTCTTAGCAAAGGTCGCAGATCAGTCAATACTTCTAAAGCAGAAACATATCGTTCCTCCAGACTGGGGGACATCATTTTTGCTAGAATAACCTGAAGTTTAGAACCGATCTGACACTGGTCTTGCCATCTGAGATTAGTCTGTTCTAACTCTTGTGGCGATCGCCCAGTTAGGGCATAAACGGCAGATCTGGCCAAGGCATAGATGTCACTGGCAAAGTTAGATTGTCCTGCTTTTTGTTCTGGTGCAATATAAGCCCAGTTCCCCAGAGCTTTGCCACTGGTTAGTTCTCCTTTCAGATTGATTTCTGTCGATTCTATCTCGCGAACAGCACCAAAGTTAATCAAAACAAAACTATTATCCTGCTTGCGTTTGATTAAATGGATCGGTTGAACATTACGATGAATTACATTAGTTTTATGAATAAAATCTAAGATCCTGAGAACATCTTGAATTAAATAAATAACATCTGCCTCATTAAAGAGCTTGCGTTCTACTAATGTTTCTAGGTTATCGCCGTCAATGTATTCTCTTACTAGATAAAAGTGTTTATTTTCAATAAAATAATTATAAAACTGAGGAATTTGCGGATGATCTCCAAGTCTTTCTAATACAGCGACTTCACTAATTAGATGTTGTTTAATTAGCTGCCAGTTTATTTCATTATCGTAGCTGGGAGCCAACTGCTCTACGGCACATCTAGCATCCCCTGTAGCCTGTATATCTTTGACTAAATAGGTTTTGCCCATTTCCTCTCTACCTAATTTTTGAATAATCTGATAGCGATTACCAATAATTGAGCCAGGGACGTGCATTATTTTTTCAGATTTAACTATTTTGGGCGCAGAATTGAGTAAGTCCCGCTTGGGAATAGGCATGGTCGATCTCGATTAAAAAATAAGGCAGCAATTTTTAGCCAGATTCAGCTTATCTTTAGTTTAATAGTCAATCTTTAGCAACAACACATTACATAAAAACTACAAGATACCAGTAACAGATGCCCTATTGTACGATCGTTTTTTAGTTCCTGGTTAAAGTCTGTCGGGCAGAGGAAATTCGCTCCAGAGAAATCACTTCCGTAGCGTTACTTTCTCTTGCCACCCTGACTAATAATCCCGCCAAAAGCAAAGAAGCAATAATGGAATTAATTCCATAGCTAAAAAAGGGTAGAGGCAAGCCAGTAGTAGGCAAAGTACCAGTAGCCACGCCAATATTAATGAGAGATTGTCCGACAATAAATACCATTGCTCCTACTGCTACCAATCTGGGTAAGGTTTGATGACATTTAATTGCTACTCTCAAAGCCAAAGTACCATAACCAATAATCAGCAAAAGCAACAGCATACAGCCTACAAAGCCAAATTCTTCAGCATATACGGCAAAGATAAAGTCTGTAGTGCGAATCGGCAAATATGATAATTTTTGTTGAGAAAGTCCAAATCCAGAGCCATTAATCCCACCAGAAGCGATCGCCAGTAAGCTCTGAATTAATTGGTATCCTTTATTATGATAATCCTGCCAAGGATCGATAAAAGAAGTAATTCGATCCCACTGATAGGGATTTAAGGCTACACTAATTCCCGCTACACTTATTCCCCCCAAAGCCACTGTCATTAATTGATTCCAGGGTAATTGGGCTGCCAGAGCAATCAGCCATAAACCCATTCCACATAGTCCAGTAGTACTTAAATTAGGTTGTTTGAGAATTCCTGCCAACACCAAAGCAAAAACAGCCATCCACACCCAACGCACTCTAGCTTGTAGTCGATTCCACCTCGAAAATAAATAGGCAGCTTGCAATACTAAAAAAGGTTTAATCAACTCTGATGGCTGGAGAGAAAAAGGCCCGATAGCAATCCAACGACTTGCTCCCATAGTTGTTTTACCCAAACCTGGAATGAGAGTAGCAAAAATTAACAACAGTAAAATCAATACCATAACGGGAGCAATTTTCAGGGTTTTTTGTAAAGATTGGCGAGCCATAAAATTAAACCCGACAATTCCTACAACTACACCAATTAACTGCCGTTTAAAAATATAGAGACCGTCACCGTTGTTGACTATACTCTCAGGATAAGACGCTGATACCAACGTCACCAAGCCAATTATCAGCCACACACAAGTTAGCCAATTCAATAAACGTGCTTCCCACGTCCAAAATCCGATTTCAGGAGCGACAAAAGGAATTAAATAACTGAGATTTTGCTGGAAAATTTTAGCCTTCACTCTAGATGTTATTTGCTAGTTTCATGTTTTTGCTTTTTAAAGGTAACAGAAGACCAGCAACAAATGACAGATAAAAAATAACAAAAAAGAGGGTAAAAAGACCCCCTTTTAACTTAAGTATGATGGTGTATTGTTTACAACAAACCAGTATTCATGCCTTGTTTGCCTGTCGCCAATTCCACTTTGATAATTTTGCCACCCATTTTCATGATGCGTTGTTGCTCGCGAAACCAGTTATCGTAAGGCACGAGTTTAGTAAAGAAAGTATTTTGCAGTTCTCTTTGAGTACGAATTCTTGTTTGACTGGGAACACAAGCAGTTACCTTAAACATACGCATGAGATAAATTCTCCTTATTTAATAAAAAAAAGTTTAATTTTCCTGTAGTAAATTGCCACCAACATAAATTGTGTAGTCGAGCTTATGTTGTATCGCCTTGTTTTAAACCGTTTACTAGTCCTGAAATACCAAAATTCGGGAGTCAGGAGTCAATACTAGATCGTCTAAACTCATCTTTCTTTCGCGCTCGAAAAATTAAGCTTTATTAGAACTAGCACTCACTCTAGACTTCCCGAATTTATTAGCTTACTATTCCAATATCAACTCAGGATGCCAAAAAATTTAGCTCAATCCAGAACAGATATAGTCGAAATAAACGCCCATTTCTTTACCAGCATCAGCACCAACTAAGCTAGCAGTTACTTCTTTCATCGCTTGAATAGCTTGAACTGTAGAAGCAACAGGAACTCCCAAAGAGTTATAAGTTTCTTTCAAACCGTTAAGCACGCGCTCGTCTAGGATGGAAGGATCTCCAGCCAGCATAGCGTAAGTAGAGTAACGAAGATAGTAGTCCAAGTCGCGGATACAAGCTGCATAGCGACGAGTGGTGTACATATTGCCACCAGGACGAGTAACATCAGAATAGAGCAAAGATTTTGCTACTGCTTCTTTGACGATGCTAGCAGCGTTAGCACTGATTACGCTTGCTGCACGAACTCTTAGTTGACCAGTTTGAAAATAGCTTTTGAGCTTATCCATAGCAGCACCGTCGAGGTATCTGCCTTGAACGTCAGCTGAATTAATTACAGAGGTAATTGCGTCTTGCATAGTAGTTTTGTTTCCTTATCTTACCTAGTCTTAAATTGTTTAACACCGATAAGCTAGTGTATTTTTTTGAAAAAGTTTGTTTGCGATCTTTGTTTGCGATCTATTAGCAGTGGAATCTAGCTCAATCCTACTGCATAGCTCCAATTACATAATCGAAATAAGAAGCAGCTTCTGTGCTGTCTTCAGAAGACATCATCGAAGTAGCCACATTTTTCATTTCGCGGATGCTTTGAGCCATAGCACCGACATCAGTACCCAAGGACTTATACATCTCTTTAGCACCAACCAAACCAATCTCTTCGATTGGAGTGACATCGCCAGCTACTACGCCATAGGTAATTAAGCGCAAGTAATAGTCCATATCGCGAAGACAAGTTGCAGTCATTTCTTCACCGTAAGCATTACCGCCAGGAGAAACAACGTCAGGACGTTTCTGGAATAACTGATCGCCAGCTTGTTTGACGATACGCTCGCGAGACTCTGTAAGAGTTTGAGCAATACGCAAACGGCTTTCACCAGTTGTAACGAAAGATTTAATTCTTTCTAATTCGCCAGGACTCAAGTAACGAGCCTCTGCGTCAGCATTCACGATAGATTTCGTGACAATACTCATCGATGGATTCCTCCCAATACAATGAAATCAAATTAATAAATAAACTATCAAAAAAAAGCCGATAGTGTTACCCGAACAAGATTTCCAGCTAACTCTCTCGATTAGTTAACTCTAACGCCATAGCGGTCTATCTGAGTTAATTGAGACAAGAGCTATTCAACCAAACTAGGTTTTAAAGCTTAAAATCTAGGTTTTGTTGGTGCTGGTAAAACCTATATCTGGATATAGATTACTTTGTTTTGCTACCCAGTTTTCAACTTTCAGCTACAAATTAGTATCGCAGCTTGCTTAAACTAATGTCTAAAAGTAGCTATTGCCTTAACAAACTTTTACATAAAGTCAATATTTTATAATAAATAATGCCTTATGCTAACTTTTGCTTTTTAAATGCCCAAAGTCAACAAATTTGTCGATCTTAACAGGCTAATTACTTTATTGGAATGATAATCCAACCTCATTATCATCCGATATTTTGTTGCAGTTGATTGCCTTGGCTTAACAGAATGTAATGTTTGACTTTATCTATGAACCTAAAATTGTTCAGCAGCGACTATTCCCTCAGCTAGAAAGGTGAAATTCTCTAGCTTGAGAGAAGTGGAAGATCTCTGACTGAATTGCAACCAATTAAATTGCTTCAGTCGAGCCAGAGATCTTCAATTACACCAGCGCAATCTTAGTCAAACCCTTTAGCAGAGATACTAAATTTAGTCGTATCAAAGCTGGGAACGACAATATCATCACTCTGCTTGGTTAAACGATTATAGAGCTTCTCGGTATTGGGGAAATTAGCTGCGGGTAAAGTGGGGAAGCGACGGAAAGGAACAGTATCTTCACCGAATACTTGAATGTATTCCATACTATTAACCATTGCCCCGATAAATGCCTTCAGTCCTTGAGAAGCCAAAATCTGATTGTATTTTTGAATTTCTTTTTGATTGACTGGCGCACGTCCTAGGAAATGTTTTGTACCTAACTCGATCGCCTTAGTATTGGGATAAGGGGTATAAAATTCCTTGAGATATAGCTCGGAACAACCCAAACCTTCGATAAACTCCTTGAGGTTGATTTCTCCGTTACCCAAACGACTTTCTAAAACAGCAAACTGAGTCTGTACCACGTAAGGATTGATATCTCGCTCGAATATTTGACGATAAGCAGCTTTGACGACATTTTGTACTGCTACTTTATCTAAGGTGCTAGTCAGTTTAAACACCTTGCTTTGCTCGCGCTGTACGCTAACACCCTGAGCAATTTTTTGCTTGACTTCTGGAGTAGTACGGAACGTATTGACTTGACCTAATTCTACAAATCGAGGAGTTTCCTCTGGTTCGACTTTGGCTCCAATACCTTCTTCAATTGCACCAGGACGAGCTTTGCGTAGCTGTACGCCACCTGGTGTTAGATAACGTTCGTAGGGAACGGTATCCTCGCCAAAGGCTTCTGAGTATTCTGGAGAGTCAATTAAAGCATCAACTAAAGCATAGAAACCTTGCTTGGAACAAATATCAAAGTACTTGTTGATTTCTTGACGACCGTAGGTTGGACGACCTAAAAGACGACGGTGAATGTATTCAACTGCTTTGACTACATACAGAGAGGTCCAATACAAGTTGCGGAAAGTATCGGATTTGGCTAATGCTCTGACAAACTCGCGGACAGGAATATCGCCATTTTCCAGTCTGTTCTCAGCAGATTTAAGCTCTTGACCTTGATAGACATCGCGACCGAATACTTGACGGTAACAAGCGCGAATTACTGCTTGAGTAGAGTTTTCCGCGAATTTAACGCTGCTTCCGTTGCTAGAACCTGGTAGCTCGTTGTTGAGACGGAAGACTTTCGCGCCTAGAGAACCAGGAAACTCACCTCTAGCTGCGGGGTTACTATTTTGGTTGTTAATCCCCGCGCCACGATGGATCAACAGACGTTTGGTGTCCTTATTGAAAGGTGCGGGACTAGTGCTAGGATTGCGAGTTTGTTTGGGGAAAATCGCACCAAATTGAATTTCCAGAGGATCGTTACCCGAACCATATACGTGTTGATCTGGTAGAGGGCGATCGTAACGTGCAAAAGTGGTAACAAACTGAGGTACTTTGCGATATGGTGCGCTATAGTTTAAAAGGTCTTGCTGCATTCCCCAGTTACGGCATTCTTGAGCTTCTTGACCCAAACCTCTCAGGTAAGGAACGGTTTCTTCGCCAAAGTAGTCTGCATACTCTTGGGAATCTACTAGGGCATCAACCAGTCCTGCTAATCCTTTCTCCGAAACAATCGAGAAGTAGTCTTGAACTTCTTCTCTGGAGGAAGGGCCACGACCTAGAATATGACGGAAAGCCAATTCTAAAGCGCGACTATTAATAAACGGTTCAAAGAACTGCTTGCGATATAGCTCGGATTTACACAAACGACGGACAAATTCCTTCATCGAAATGTCGCCATTTTTTACCTGAGACTCCAGGTAGGAAATAGACTGACCATAAGCGCGAGTGATGTCTCTTTCAAAGATTTGTCTATAGGCTGCTTTGATGACAGCTTGTTTTTCTAAAGTAGACAATCCAGTCTTCATCACAAACTTGGGTCTTCTTTCAGAAGCATTATAGTAGCTTTGAGGAAGTTGTAATCCTTGTTTGTCAGAAGCTTGTCTTTGACGTAATTTATCTGAGGGAGTAGGAGCTTTAAATTCTGCGATCGCTACATCAAAATACTGGGTAATGATGTCGGCAGAATCTTGGTCTTTACGGAAATAGTCTTTAGATGCTGTACGCATTTCTTGCAAGGCGACAATTGTGGCCGCGCTACTACAAGCTCTCTCAATAATTTCCCTTAGACCTCTGATATTTACCACCAAAATATTGGGATCGCCTGCGATAATCGCGTAGCTAATGTAGCGCAAAAACCAGGACATATCTCTCAGGGACTTCTGCATATTTGCAGGGCCGTATTGAGAGACGCTAATCGGTCTAAAGTTGGCGGGTACGGGACCAGACCCGCCTGAGAATAGAGATCTAAAAGCTTTTAAAAGTCCAGTGCTACTTCCGTCACTACTGTTTTGCTCGGATTTTTGCTCGACAATTAGTTCGCCAGGAATATTGGTATTGCCACCAGGAGTAACCATCGCCATTTCTTCTATTTCTGGAGGCTTTTCCAAATAGGACATTGGCGAGCCACCTGTGAAAATCCGATTGGCTGCTCTAGAAACAATAATATCCGCATTATTGGTTATGGTCTGAGCAATGTTTATTCTTTGAAAACCAGATTTATAATATGCTGTTAATTCTTTGAGTTCGCCCTGTTCTAAATAGCGGTCTTGCTGCTCTGCTTGCAAGATTGTAGACACCGCTACCGTTTGATAAAGTTGAGGACGGGCTAATGAACTGCCACCACTTGCCGTTACACTCATGTTTATTTTATTTAGATTTTTTTACTTATAGTCCAGCTTTTAGATTAAAACGTTTCGCGCTCGATCGGGAAAATTATTAAGAACTATGTACTAATCGTCGGCAATTAAGCAAAATGCTCGCCAAACTACTTTCAAGCTCAAACCTGAGTTGAAACAATATTTATCAACATTTTTAGGGTTTTTATCTCTTCAGTAATAGCCTGGGAAGAGATCGAAGACCGCAGTCAAAATTTTAATTTTTGTTAAGCAAACTAATTTACAATTGGCTATCTATTGATATGCAAAACAACAATTGTCGATCCTTAATAATTATTTATATTTATTGCTCGCCATCGCTACTGGCTCGTTTTGGCACTACGGAAAATTACGGCAAGTAGTCATAAAAACTATCTTATGAATGAAGTAAGAAACCATCAAAAGTAGTAACAATAAGCAGTAAGCAAGAAAAATTTAGAATAAGCTATGACTACTACTTTTTCCCCTTCTAGCTCCCTGGAATCTTTATTAGGTAACGAAGCCGAAAGCTTATTGACTTATAAGGCAAAAGTGCCAAAAGATATGCTGCATTTACCTGGAGGAGATTTTATAGAACGTATCTTTAGTCACAGCGATCGCAACTCTCAGGTGCTTCGCAGTCTGCAACAGCTATATTCCACAGGCAGACTTGCTAACACTGGCTATCTTTCTATTTTGCCTGTAGATCAGGGCATAGAACATTCGGGGGCAGCTTCTTTTGCCCCCAACCCGATGTATTTTGACCCCGAAAATATTATTAGATTGGCATTAGAAGGTGGTTGTAACGCCGTTGCTACTACTCTAGGGGTATTGGGCATGGTATCTCGCAAATATGCCCACCGCATTCCTTTCATTGTTAAGTTAAACCACAATGAGTTACTAACTTATCCCAATCCTAGCGATCAAATTATGTTCGGTAGCGTCGAACAAGCTTGGAATTTGGGTGCTGTAGCTGTAGGTGCAACTATTTATTTTGGTTCGCCAGAGTCATCCCGCCAGATCCAGGAAGTTAGCAAAGCCTTTGCTAAAGCACACGAATTAGGGATGGCAACTATTCTCTGGTGTTATCTCCGCAATAGCGTCTTTAAGCAAGACAAAGACTATCATTTAGCTGCGGATCTGACAGGACAAGCCAACCATCTTGGTGTAACTATTGAAGCAGATATCATCAAGCAAAAGCTACCCGAATGCAATGGTGGTTATGCAGCCGTGGTTAATGCTACAGGTAATAAATATGGTCGTACCGACGATCGCGTCTATAGTGAATTATCCAGCGATCATCCGATCGATCTAACTCGCTATCAGGTACTTAATTGCTATGGAGGGCGTAGTGGTTTGATTAATTCTGGTGGTTCTTCTGGAGACAATGACTTTGCCGATGCAGTGCGTACTGCGGTAATTAATAAGCGGGCTGGCGGTTGTGGTTTAATCTCTGGTAGAAAAACATTTCAGCGTCCGATGGATGAAGGGGTTAAGTTGTTTCATGCCATACAGGATGTTTATTTGTCTGAGGATGTAACTATTGCCTGATTTAGAGTTCGGAATTCGGAATTCGGCTAGAGACGTAGCATGCGATCGCGAAGCCCGCGCATGATTCGCTTATGCTAAAGCACTAGCTTCGCGTCGTCCGAAGGTGTCCCTAAAGGGTATATCGAAGTCCGTGATAGAGTCCTTTAGGGCTACGTCTCTACGATTCGATTGGTGACATCCGACCGACTCCGAATCGCTCGATTACGGTGCAAGATCCATTGTCGCCAATGGATCTTGCTCCCCTGACACCTTGGGGTGAGTTGCGCCACTACATGGGGCGAACTCAGGGCAAACGCATCTAAATTCTGTAAACCTTACTTAGCAAGACTTTCAAATTTTAGTTACAAAACTAAATAATGGCTCAAACCTTTATCCCGTAAGCATTGTAAAAATAAGGTGCGTTTGCCCTGGG
>JASJEI010000490.1 GCA_030064795.1 Pleurocapsa sp. MO_226.B13
GAAAGCTAATGCCTGGTGTAGAATGACTCTTATCCTTATTCCAGCCAGACATCCACGCCATTCTAAATTGAAATGGACGTTTGTTTTTAGCACCAATTTCTCTTGCCAACTGGGGAGATATTTTCCCGTGACAGTCTCCAGTAAAGTAATCTGCTGCTTCTTCCCTCTCTTTGGGGTCGTCGCTTTGAGAATCGACTATTTTAAGTCGTATGGGAGAATCATCTTTACTACTATCAAATATTGCTGCTCCTTCCAAACAAGAGCTTACCAGTAGCGAGCCTTAGCGACAGCAGTGGTCTGGTTGTGTTTTAAAGAATTGATAGCGAATGTTATCGATTAATTCTTTGTTGCCAAAGTAAACACTTTTGCCAGAACTAAAGATGACACCCCGCTTAACGTTGTCACCAAACTCAACTTTATCCAACTGATTCAAGTAAACTTTCGCAGCCTTAGAGTGATCTTCAAACTGGAGTTGCTTACCGCGATTTTTATCTAGTTTGACAATAACCAAGGAAGACAAGTCATGTTCCTCTCCCAGCAATTCTAATAAAGAATCGTTAATAGTTTCTGGCTCTGATAAATATTTTCCCGATTCAGCCAAACTCAGATCGATTACAGGAATCTTTAATCCCGACTCGATAACCGAGCTATGTTGATTGTTATTGTTGCTCATCTTTTTACTACTCCTGCGCCAATAATATTTGGTTTAGCCAAAAAATAAATCCGACAGGATGACTTTTTGATTAATCTTTTTGGATGAGCGAAATTGACTAATTAATTTAGCTAAAGGTACTAAACCGCATCTAGTTTGAAACCTGTAGTTTCTCAGTTAACTGCTCGTAAGTAGCAAGTAGCAAGTAGCAAGTAGCAAGTAGCAAGTAGCAAGTAGCAAGTTTTCATTAAACACTATTTTGTTTTCGTTAAAACTCCTGTTTTCAATGTGGACGAGGTTTAAATCAAAGCAGTGCGATTGGGCTGTATAATCTGCCTAACAAATACGAGTAGACAAACCAAATGCGACCTATGAACGATCGAACAACTAACGTTGGCAGTGAAAAAAATAATTCAACAAATAAACAACAACCTATGAAAGCAAGAAGAGAAAAGATTAAAGTCCACCACAGTTTGATGGAATTTTACACGGATACAGGTCTAATCGATAAATATAAAATAGAGGTGGACTACTCAAATGACAATGAGAATCAGACTTTTGGTGCTATTGAAGAAGAAATAGACGATCCTAGATTTTGGTTGGATCTTTAGCATTGGTAACTATTTTGGCGATCGCCTCTTCGGTAATAAAAGTAGAGGTCGCAAAACCACTATTTAGATCTATGTAGGTAGCCAGACGATTCAATTTACCCGTTACCAGTTGAACTAAATAGCTAGCTGCCTCTGCTGCCATGCGTTGATTAATGCAAAGGCTTTGCGTATTAAGGAAAGCGAGTTCGGCGCAAGAAATAGAGGAATTGTCTGATTCCTCTGGTTTTGGTTCTAATAATTCAGGGTGCTGTAGACAAGGTGCGGGTAATTTAATACATCCCAACTCATGAAATTTATAGACATCTATTTCTGTTGAAAGATGAGAACCGATTAATACTTGCCCGCTATTGGAATGGTTACCACAATCAAGCCACCAAAGTTCTGTTGCCACATCTCTGGTATGCCAGGTTTGATATTGAGATAAAGACTGGGCAATTGACTGACGAGCGATCGCATTATCCACACAGCCAATTATAATTTTTAGCTTATGTTCTCTCTGATAGTAGTCTCTGGCAACTATTTCTGGATTAAATAAAGCTGGTAACGCCTCAATAGAAACTCCCCAACTGAGGCTGTATCTTAAGGCTAAAGTTTGTGCCTTATTTAACCCAATTTCTGCATCACAGAAGTTCTGGCGCAGAACATTTTTCTGCTCTACGACATCGGGATCGATAAATATTAAGGCTGTTGCTTTGCCTTGCTCGCGTAATGTTCTGGCGATTCGACAGAGACTGGGGGCAAGCCAACTACCAGTACCGCCACATCCGACAAGATAAAGTTCTACCTGTTTATGTACGGGGAGTATGATGGACTTGGCATGAAGAATAGAGTAGTCAGGGGACATATGAGTAAATGTCATAAATGGTTTAGAAGTTTGATTGAAGCACTAGAAAAAGATCCCAGTTGGGACATTAATCTTTCAGAAGACAATTCCAGATCGGCTACCGATAGGGCAAATTCCAATCAAACGAGAAAGAAAATTAACAATCCTACTCATATCCCCAAATATAAGCTCTGAACAGTCTTTAGTTAGATCTTGTTGGCGAAATACACATCAATCTATTTTCAAATGATGCCAAATTGAATAATTTACGATAACGTCATAGTAAATTTGTGAACGGTGCTTTTTGAGACAATATATGACAGACCAAATTATTCTGGTTTTGCTCTCGGAAGCGGGAGGAGTTGGTAAAACTACAATCGCTGTCAATGTGGCTTATGAATGGAGTCTGCGGGGGCGATCTGTAGCGATAATTGACCTCGATAACAATCATAGCTTGGATGCTTTTGTCGGTTTAAAACCAGAGCGCGATCTACAGAAAACTACAGCTATGATTTTCGACCGCGATTTCGATGGTTCGTGGCCTTTGAAACATATTTTTGGTTCTGAATTAATTTCAGTATGCCAGGGGTGTCGTAGCTTAAAGGAAGTTGGAGAAAGCTTAGTTTTACGCAAGAGAAGAGAATACGCTCTCGATAAAATACTCAAGACTTATCCTATAGACTGTGAGTTAATCATTCTCGATTGTCGTGCGGGATTCGATCTAATAACCGAAAATGCTCTAGCAGCCTGTACGGACATCTTAATTCCCGTCGATATGGGAGTAAAAGCCAGAACGGTGTCATCTCTGGTAAATATTATCTGGCAGGAGTTTGAAGAATTAGAGTTGTCTCCAGCACCCAGAATGATGGGCTTAATACCCAACCATTACAACAAGGATGCAGCTTTTCATGAAGATTTTATTGAAGCGCTGACTAGAATCTCTAAGCAATTGGAAATAAAGCTTTATCCACCGTTACGTACTTGGCAGTATCTCAACAATTCGGCTATTTTAGGAAAACCTTTGAAGCTTTTGAGATCGGGCGATCCGATGAATTCAATTTTCGCAGGCATAGTAGACGACTTAGAAAAAATTAAGGAGAATAAGTTTAATGGGTAAAAGACATTCTGTTGCTAATTTGATTGACGAGGATTTTGATTCGGCGATCGCAGCAAAAAAACGTCATGACACGATCCAAGACCTAAAACAGCAGCTAGAGCGATCGCAAAAAGAGGTTGAGAAAAGAGAAGAGCTTTTGATTCAGTTACGCTCTCAGCTAGAGCAGCGCAACGGTAAAGTGTTAGTTCCCATTAAAAATATTACTCCTAGCGATCAATGTCGCCAGACATTTACTGAAGCAATAATCAAAAAAAGGATCGAATCACTAAAGCGCGAGGGACAACTAGATTCGCTGATTTTAATACCCATACCCGATAAGGCAAACTGTTACCAGCTTGAAGATGGGGAAGTTACCTGGAGAGCAGCCAAATACCTAGTAGAAGCTGGCGAGGAGAAATGGAAAAATCTAGAGGCGGTAATTTCTCCCTTAGTAGGAGACGAGAGAGAGATTCATCGCCGTACCTTACTCCACCATCTTCATAGTGAGGGTTTGAATCCGTTAGATCGAGCGGAATCATTGGTGCGCGAACTTAACTGGAATCTCGATTTGGAACTTTATGACGATGAAATAAAAGCAGGACAATCTAGCTCTCAGGCAGCAATTGCCAAGCTGATTAAGATTCTGAGAAATCTTGACTATCAGTTTCGCAAAAATGAAACGGCAGATCGAACCCTGAAGTCAATCGAACAAGCTACCAGAGAGGAACAACAACAGGCTCTGGAGAAATTAGAACTAGATTCCCTGCAAATAGAAGTAATTTTAGTTTTGCTCGATTTTCAAGTCGAGCTACATTCTTTTGTTGCTAACGACTTAGCAATGATTTCTCTGACGGAAGATTTAAAACAAGCTGTTCGCGAAAGAAGTTTACCCTGTCATCAAGCAAAGGCTTTAGGCAAACTAACTGCCAAGAAATTAGGTAAAGAAGAACCAGCAGCTTATTCTATTAGAACTCAAGCAGTCGAACGAGTCTTAAGGGAATCTCTCAGCGTGAGAGATACAAGAAGATTAGTGGCAGAAATTCTGGAAGAACAGGTCACAAAAAAAACTAAATCGAAGGAGAAATCGACCGAGCAATATCAACAAGTCAAACAAGATCTATCAAAACTTTCTGTTCGACAGCTAAAAACCAGCCACCTAAAATCGCTAAAAAAAGCTATGGAGAAGAAATTGAGTGAGATTGATTCTCTACTGGCAAAAGAAGAGAGTGTTTCAAGCTAGTCTAGACAGGATGTTGACGACTTGGTAGGGGAAGTTTTTCCAAATTACGATGACGTTATAGTAATCTGAAAATAAACAGCACAAAAGATAAAAACGGCATTAGAGCTGTACTTTTGCGATCGACTAAATTCTATCTGTTTGGGAAAGTTTAAGAATTCGCTCGGTCGCTTCTTCTACAGTTAAATTATCTCGAATCGGAACGAGATCTGAAATAGGATACCGACAGCGAGCAGAAACTCTGCTTCTTTGATGTAGAAGCTTTAAGCGATCGACAATGTTATTAAACTTGAGCGATTTCTTTTGAGTATAATCTTGGTTAAATATACTGCCAATGAATTTTTCCCAAGTTGACTCTATGGTCGATAGACTAGCTGGGAGCGGATGAACGTTACCCCAGCAAATTCTCCCGTCATTCATTACATTGGGTAGCGGTGCGTGATAGATAAGAGATTGTGCATTAAACTTCGTTCCCTTAACTGCCCAGGCAAAATAACTAGCAGAGATTCCGACAAAAACGAAACTTGGCAGGGGGAGATGTAATTGTTCGTCCTGCACCTGCAAATTGTATCTTTGTCGGGGATAGAAGCTGACGAACCAGTCTCCAGTTACACTACTGCCATGGCGAATAACGTTTTTAGGCAGCCACCCCGTATCGACTGGCTCATTAGCAAAAGCATTGCGTAAAACGTCTGAAGTCAAGCTCTTGTAAATGTGCCTGTTACCTTCTGTGTAATGAAGAATATAATTGCGATCGACAAATAAGAGTTCGGCATCCAAATACTCTAAATTTCTCGGTGCTTGAGAAATAATCTCTCTCAGGGTATCTCCAGATATTATTGACGAATGGTGCATTGATTCCATATTCTGACAATGTATAAAAAGTTGGTAGTTAAATCGTTTTCTAGCCAGTCGATAAGATAACCGACTGCATCTAAAATTCTTCGAGCTTTCAAATACTCTCTATGAAGGTAGTCAATGTTTTCAATCGACCAATCTAAAGTCGTTCCTGACCTCCCCTGCGTCCACCCTCCATCTTCGTCGAGCCAAATATTGTTCGTATTTTGCTCTAGTAACTTGAGAGTTATGGGTAAATAGCAAACAGGCGCACCAGCTTTAAAGCATAAACGCCTGAATTTTTTATAATTAATATTATTAGGATGAGCGATTTCATTCATTGGGGGCATAGAAGGAAACTCGGCATCAAACCATTCGCTGTAACAGTCTTCACCGAGATGGTTCTGCCAATGCTCTAGATTTTCTCTACCCAGAATGGACATAGGTAATAAAGCCCTATCGCCTATGGCTAAATCGCAGTAGGACATTTCATAATCTTCTAACTGTCCCATTCCTAGCGGAGTTACAAGAATACGACTCGGCTCGATAAAATACATTTGTTCTTCTAAGAGGTAGTCTAAATAACCTAAAGGAAACAAATTATCATTGACAAGCTGGAGAAATTCCAGTTCTCGCTCGGTATACTTCAGCCATTCTTCATTTTCTTCCAAGTTGGGATAAACTGAAGCTCTGCTTTGACTGTATTGTTGGGGAAAATAATAACTGTAAAGAAATAGCAATTGATATCTTAATGCTCTTTGTTCCAGATATTTAACAGCATCGCCAATTCCTGAAATTACAGAGCATTGACCCAGAAGAGCGATTGCTTGTTCGACGGTATTAATTATTCCAGATATTTGAGTATTTGCATTCATTCACATGAGCGGTTTAAAAAGTTGTGTCCGCTCTACTTGCGTTAGCCAAAGCGCGATCTTAAAAAAAGTAAAGATCTGATGAAGTGACAAATGCAGTCGTATTAGTATTGGAAGGCTAGATTACCAAAATAATTACCGTGTTGAGCTACCAAATAGATAAACATCTATATTCTTTTTGGCAAAAGAATACAAGATTTTACATAATTGAACTATGTCAAGACCTATGGGGAAATTGGCTACTTAAGAAAACCTGGGGTTCGGCAACAAAGAGAGATTTTGGTCGCTCGATCTCTACTGTGTGTTCCAATTACGAGACGGGAGTAGAGCTTTACTACAAAGCTGAAAAGCGTCGTCTATCAAGAGGCTATGATGTTATATCTGCTTAGATTAACGCTCGGCATGTATTGACCAACGGTCACAGCATATGCGGAGCGGTATCCTTTAGGACAAAGGCGCATAGTTCGCCGCATGTGTTCGTCGTTTTATATGCGGAGCGGTATCCTTTAGGACGGCGGAGTAATCTGTGACTTTATTTTGATGTCAAAGCCATTATAAAAATCGCCAGGTTGCGATAGTTCAAAATCACCAAAAAGCAAAGCAATAAATATCTGAGCTTTAGTCAACTTTAATCTTTCAACAATTTCTGCCAATGTAGCTTGTTGGCGACCGTCAACAAGCTCTCTAACCTCAAGCACCCATTTGTCAATATTTTCATCATGAGCTAGAGTGAAAATTTCTGATTCAATTAAATTTTCTGCTAGTTCATCTAAAGCTTCTGTTGCTGATAAAAATTTAATAGATTTAGTTGTCTCTCGGTGATATTCTGCTCTTGCCTGAGGCTGAAGGTATTTGGTTAGAAAGTTGGTACTAATACTTTGCTGAGTAAGGGATGACAGAAAATTACTGAAACTGCGATCGATTTGAGTATCTGTTTGATCGACTTTTGATCGCTGTGACTTAGAGAGTAAATTCTTAGCCTTTTGAAGAATCTGCTCGCTGACGTTGTAGATAAGTTCTCCAGAACGTCTGAGTTTGACCTCATCCCGAATGTAGGCAGACTCAATCATGTCTACCTTGTGAATTAATTGGCTAAAGGAGGTATTCGACATAATTCATTTGGGTTTGGTTGGGTTTGGCGTAGGTCAAACTCGTTTTCGTGTTTTTTTAGTTCTAGCTATTATTATAATTATTTTTAGCTAGAACTAATTCTAAAAGCCTGATACAAAGAAATCAAAACAAAAGATAGTGGTAATTACCTTCGCGAGCATTCTGGACAATCCTCTGCATTCAACCAATAGATTAATCCCAAACAGTCGATTCCATATTCTGCTTCTAAATGAGACAAAAGCTTTTGAATATAAGCTTCGAGTTCGGGCTGTCTCAATCCCTGAGTGTGCTGGGGCAGCATTTGATGGGTAAGTTTATTGCCTTGATAAATCTTGAGAGCGATCGCATGAACCAACTGATTTTCCTTACCATATATCTCCAATTCTGCCCGATATGCTTCGGGTAATATCGGCTCTATGGTAGCGATGCCTTTTTTCTCGGCATTATTTTGCCTACGCTTGGCATTGACCTTGTTAGCCTTTCTAAGACGATAGCGTTTGACCCGACAATTATGATCCACATAACACTCTGGATGTTTAGCTTTAGCCTCATCTTCAGTGCGGTAGTTTTTGGCACAGTATAGACAAATTGGATTAGCTTTTCTGCCCATAGTGCTACCAAATAGTCTGAGAATAAAATTTTCTAATTTCTGAATCTTTAGTGATAATAGAGCAATTGTTATTCATAGCTAACGCCACCATGATGCGGTCTACAGGATCGCGATGTGACCAAGCTAGATTAACACTTTTGACCAAAACATTAGAACTCTTGCAAAAGTTTTTTATGGTATAATTATGGGTTATTTTTATTTCAATTTCTGCGGATTAAAATAATGGGAATTGAGAGATTTTTTGAGTGAAGAAAAAGAGCGCGATCGCTCAAGCTAAAAATTGACAGCCAAAATTTTTCAGTTATTAATCACTTCCTGAATTTCTGAAAATTAATTCAATTTTTTACTGTAATTTATCGGGCTAATTCGTAATTATAAATCCCTGCAATCAAATTACTTCTTAACCCAAATCTTCGATGACGATTGCGATAGGGATAAGATAAGATTTTAAAAATTTTTAGCCGACGATTAACATGTTCCACAGCAATTCTTAATCGATTTAATTCACGATTATATTTCTTCTGTTCTTTGGTTAATTTTTTCTTTTTAGATTTTTTAATTGGGGTTTCACTCAAATTATGAATTTTCCCAAGTCCTTGATAACCTTTATCAGCTAGGACTTTAAGTAATTGATGAAATTTGGTTCGACTATTTTTAAATAATTTAAAATCATGAGTTTTGCCTTTAGAGTGAGCTAAACATATGATTTGATTACTTTTTTGTCCCAATACTACTTGGGTTTTAAAAGTATGCTGTCTTTGTTTACCGCTATAAAAACTTTTTTGATGGTTGCTTGGTCTTTCGATGGGACTTTCCATGACATCCATCAAAACTAAGTCTTCATCAAGAGAAGTATCTAATAATTTTTTCTTTCCTGGTAGACTGAATTTTCGCTCCTTGAATTAAGATATTTTCAATTTTTAAGACAATACGACAGGTAGTTGATTCGGAAATTTTCCAGTCTTGTCCTATATGATAATAAGTTCTATATTCGCGCTATATACTGAAGAGTTAATAAAATTTGGTCTTCAATTATTAATTTCGTAGTCCGACCTGGTTTCTTTTTTTGTTTTTCCTTACATTTAACTAGTCGAACCATTATGCCAAATGTTTTTTTTTAACTCCGGTCATCCGTTTAAATTTAGTTGATGATAGTTTTTTGGCTTGCCAGTATTTCATTTTTAATTAATCAAAAATTTAACCTCACACCCGATCATAAAAAACTTTTGTAACAATTTTAATCAAGTTTTTTAGTTCATGGCGATCGCGCTAATTTAAAATTGCCCAATCTTTCATCTTACCACGAAAGACTTTTGCAAGAGTTCTAGTGGAAAAAAGGCTCAAAAACTTGGCAGGCTTACAAACTCTCGGAAGTGGTTAAATACTGCCAAGACAAGTGGGTCTTGGGCTTAGAGGGAGAGGGGTGTGTCGAAACCGCCCGTCGGATCGCCCTCTCCGCAATCACCTGGCAGGGGTCGAATTGGAAGGAAAAAGCAATCGGATCTGACTTAACAAAACTTATTAATGCGGGAGCAGCAGGATTGGTCTATTTTCCCGATCGCGACGAAGCAGGAGAGAAAAAAGCCGAGCTAGTAAAATCTGCTTGTGATGCCCTTAACTTCCCTTGTTTAATTCTCTCGCCCACTGATATCTGGTCAGCGATGCCCCCTCAAGGAGACATTACGGACTGGGTAGAAGCACACCCGAATCTAAATCCAAAACAACTAGTAGCCAGATTATCGAGGGCGATCGCCATTGGAGTGGCTAGATCAAAGCAGGAAAGAATTAAGAAAGAAGAACAAGAGAAACAAGGGTCTGTTCCAGATTGGTCGCAGTCGGATGTAGCCGACTGGTTAGCAGAGCAATACCAAGGAAAATTAGCTTGGAACACAGATGAGCAGGAGTGGTATCACTATAGCTCAGTCAGGTCAGGACACGACTTGGAGGGTTAGCATTCTTAAGCATGGCTGAAACAACGTAATTCTGTTAAAACAGTACTTATGTTCGATCTCTAGAGTCCTTAATTTGCAAAGATTTCAGAGAAACCTTCCA
>JASJEI010000491.1 GCA_030064795.1 Pleurocapsa sp. MO_226.B13
AGCAGTGAGAAATTGTAAAAAACGACGGCGGTTAGTAGAAAATAGCATAAATTAGTGGTTGGTGGTTAGTGGTTAGTGGTTAGTGGTTGGTTGTTAATTGTTAGTTGTTAGTTATGAAAGACAAAGAGCAAAAAGTATAAAATCTATTGGTTACTCTCGATCGAGTTGAGATCGCAAGCAAGGATTTTTCAGACGAAAGCACTTAGCAATTTGGGGTAAAGCAAGAAGTCGAGCAACTTCTCGATAGATATAGGCTTCATCTCTAGTAGCAGGAGAACGGTCAGATTGCCACTCATGTACTATATGACTAGGAGAGGGAGACATCACTAAAATGCGATCGCCCAAACGGACGGCTTCAGCTAGATCGTGGGAGATGATACAGGCTGCTAAATGGCGATCGCCCAACTGTCTCAGCAACATTTCCTGAAATTCTCGTCTTCTGCCAATATCTAAGCCTTTGAACGGTTCGTCCAGTAAAAGTAAATCGGGATCGATCGCTAAAGCCCGCCCTAAAGCCACGCGCTGCTGCATCCCACCACTGAGTTGGTGCGGGTAATGGTGCAGGAATTGGTCTAAACCGAGTTGTCGTGCTAACTCTTGGGAGTAGCGATCGCGTTTTAATTGGGGCATTCCTTGAGCTTTGAGTCCAAAAGCGAGATTGTCTAGGGTAGTTCGCCAGGGAAGCAGTCGAGGTTCTTGAAAAACACAGGCAGTACGAGCAAATGTGTTTTTTGCGACACCAGAATTGGGACGGATCGAACCCGCAGCAATTTTCATGACCGTAGTTTTACCACAACCAGATGGTCCTGTTAGGCAAAGGATTTGTCCTGGTGCTAAAGTGAGACTGACCCCATCAAGAACGAGTTGGCGGTCATATCGATAGTGGATGCGATCGAGAACTAGCAAGGTTTAAAGAACTTAAAGTAGATGCGGATTTATATTTGTATCCGTTTTGATACATCGCCAGGGTTCTAATCTTTGACGCAGAGGACGTAAAAGTAAATACTCAGATACCCAAATTGAAAGTACCACGATCGCAATCCAAGCCATCACCTCATCAGTATCCAGGTTAATCCGAGCCAAATTTAACTCTGCCCCAATGCCTGTTTCCGAGGACAGCAGTTCTGCCATCACCGCTACCCGCCATGCTAATCCCAATCCCGCCACCAGAGAGGGAAATATGCAAGAGAATAAGTGGGGAAAATAAAGATCGGCGAACAGAACACTTTGAGGGGTGCGAAACAAACTAGCCATTTCTAATAAAGGAGTAGGAAGAGTTCGTATCGCTTCTACCGCACCCAGAAACACGATCGGTAAAGTAGCTACGGTGATGGTGAAAATAGGAACTGCATCCCCAGTGCCAAACCAGAGTAAAGCTAAAACAATCCAAGCGATCGGCGGAATGCCCTGAAGTGCGCTAATAATCGGGCTAATTGCTTTTTTAAACCAAAACTTAATTCCTGCTATCATGCCCAAAATAATTCCCAGCAAGACAGCAAGAGTAAAAGCAGCCAGTAAGTGAAAACTGGTGGTCAAAAGAGCATCTTGTAACTTTCCTGTGGTTGCCAAACGCCAAAACGCGATCGCCGTTTCCTTTGGGGAGGGTAAAACTATAGAGCCATAGTGCATCGCCCCCAACTGCCATAAAATCACAAAGACTCCTAAACCAACTAGCTGGGGCAAAATGGATTTTAAGGAAGGAATAAAATTTTTACTCCACACTAGATTCATGGAATCTTGGCTTGATTTCTTCAACAATCTTAAATCTTGAGCTAAATATTATCTTGTTGTCAAAAGACAGAACGTCATACTTGGAGAAAATTGGCTAGGATCTTCGCGCCAAAATCAAACAGTCAGACCCCTTGTCAACAAAAGGCGCGAGCAGTTTTATCGATGTTAAATGTTAAATGTTAAATGTTAAATGATTTGACCAGTTGTCTTTTGACGCGGGTTGTTTCCATCTTTTAAACTACCTCGATCGGAAATTATAAGTTTTAAGTACTTGCTTAAGCACATTTGACTTAGGTGTGAGGAAATAAAGATGTTAAAAAATTGGTGGAGTGTTTTGGGACTTAGTTCCCTTGTGTTGTTTTGTGTTTCAGGAATAAATTATCAAGCGATCGCCAGTGAGATCGAGCCTACAAGTTCCAACAGAAATTCTAGTTTAGAAGAGAATTTACTTCAGCAACTAGAGCCATTAGCACAAATAAATTCCGTTTCTCAACTGCGAGATGTTTCTCCAACAGACTGGGCTTATGAAGCACTGCGAGGTTTGACCGAGCGTTACGGCTGTATTGCAGGATTCCCCAATCGGACTTATCGCGGTTTTCAGGCTCTATCTCGCTATGAGTTTGCTGCGGGTTTGAATTCTTGTCTCAATCAAATTGAACGTTTAATTGCCTCTTCAGAAACTGTAGCGAGAGAAGATATTAAAACCATACAGCGACTCAGCCAAGAATTTGCAGCCGAACTTAATACTCTAAAAACAGAATTAGATAATTTAGAAAGTCGCACTGCTTTACTCGAAGATAACCAGTTTTCCACAACTACCAAACTGGTAGGCGAGGCGGTTTTTAGTCTTGCTGGGGCTTTTGGCGACGAAAAAGCTAATGGTAGTGGGGAAGATATAGAAGACGAAATTGTTTTTAACAATCGAGTGCGTCTTAATTTTAATACCAGCTTTACGGGTAAAGATTTATTTAAAGTCCGCTTGGATGCTGTCAATATAGTTCCTTTTGGAATTCCAACTACGGGAACAAATATGACTCGTCTGGCATTCGAGCGCAATACTAATAACTCCTTTGACATTGGTAAACTGTTTTACAGTTTTCCTGTCACCGATAAATTGCGCTTCCACATTGACGCTACTGGAGGACGCTATAATCTCAATGCTTCCGATAACTTTAATAAACTCTTTGCTAGCCCCATAACTGGTTCGATATCTCGTTTTGGCAGGTTTAACCCCATTTATATCCAAGGGGCTAGAGGTGCGGGTGTAACTGCTGTTTATGATTTTAGTGACTCTATAAGTCTGAGTTTGGGATATTTAGCGAGAAATGCTGACAATCCCAATGAAGGAAACGGCTTATTTAATGGCTCTTATGCTGCTTTGGCTCAATTAGCCGTTAAGCCTACTGACAATCTCGATCTAGGTTTAACTTATGTGCGTGCTTACTATCCTGAAAATAGAGCCTTTGTTTCAGGTTTCACAGGAAGCCAACTAGCAAATGCCCCCTTTGGTCAACTTGCGACTTCTGCCGATCATTTTGGTATTCAATCGAGCTTTCGTCTTAGTTCGGCTGTCACACTGTCGGGCTGGGCTGGTTTGACTTTGGCTAACGCGGAAGCTGATGGTGTTGGTTTTCAGGGTGCTAGTGTAGATCGAGATGATGATGCGACAATCTTAAACTGGGCTGTTACTTTAGGTGTTTCCGATTTAGGTAAAGAAGGAAGTTTAACGGGGTTAGTAATTGGCAATCCCCCACGAGTTACCAGTAATGATAGTGGTGCTGAAAATGACGATCTTCCTTGGCATTTAGAAGGGTTTTATCGTTATCCCGTAAGCAAAAACATTAGCATTAATCCTGGTTTGCTAGTGGTGCTTAATCCCGAAGGAAATAGCGATCGCGACACCATTTATGTCGGAACAGTTCGCACTATTTTTAAGTTTTAGTAATCTAATTTATTGACTCGATCGCGATCGTGATAAATTTAGGTAATATTTCGGTTCTAATGGGGAACAGCCATTAGAAGTAATGGGGAAAGTTTGGTGCAAATCCAACGCTGTCCCGCAACTGTGATGAGAGCGTTAAAGTTCTCTAAGTCAGGATGCCCGCCGATATTAACACCACATAATAACAACAAATCTGCGAGGTACAGATGCAATTTAATTGGCAAAGAAATTTGTCCGTACTGTCTTTTCTTTTCAAGGGTGTAAAAGGAGTACGGTAGATGAAAAAAACTAAAATATTACACCTGGCAAGTATGGCAGGGTTGAGTGCCTATTTAGTTATCGGTTCGCCAGCACCCGCTCAAGCCATGCACATAGCGGAAGGATTTTTACCCGTACAGTGGGCAGTAATTTGGTGGATAGTGGCATTACCGTTTTTTCTCTTGGGTTTGCGATCGCTTGTCCGCATTACCAAAGAAAATCCAGAACTCAAACTTTTACTGGCACTAGCAGGAGCATTTGCTTTTGTTCTCTCGGCATTAAAAATACCATCAGTGACGGGCAGTTGTTCCCATCCGACGGGGACTGGGCTGGGGGCGATTCTGTTTGGTCCTTTAGTGATGTCTGTTTTGGGAGGATTGGTGTTGCTGTTTCAAGCAGTCTTGCTAGCACATGGCGGTTTGACGACTTTGGGGGCAAATATGTTCTCAATGGCAATTGTCGGACCATTTGTTGCTTATGGGGCTTACAATCTCTTCAAAACTAGAAATCAAAAGCTGGCGATCTTTCTGGCAGCAGCGTTAGCAGACTTGCTCACTTATATAGTCACTTCGATTCAATTAGCACTGGCTTTTCCAGCAGCATCGGGAGGAGTTTTGGCAGCATTCATTAAATTCGCAGGAATTTTTGCCATTACCCAAGTGCCACTGGCAATTACGGAAGGATTGCTGACTGTACTGGTGTGGAACTGGCTACAGGAATACAACCAAGAAGAATTACAAACATTAAAGTTAATTAGAAATTAAAAATATGAATAAATCCTCATCAGCACGACAGAATTGGTTGCTGGCGATCGCAGTGATTGCCCTAGCCGTAATACCCCTAATCTTTGTCAAGGGAGAATATGGCGGTGCTGACGGTCAAGCAGAAGAGGCGATCGCCGAAATACAGCCTACCTATGAGCCGTGGTTTCAGCCTTTTTTTGAACCAGCTAGTGGGGAAATTGAAAGCCTCTTATTTTCCTCCCAAGCAGCAATTGGGGCAGGAGTAATTGGTTATGCCATTGGTTTATATAAAGGACGAAATCAAAAGAAGTAAGCTATTAATTTACCTATTACTTGTTACCTATTACTTATTACTTAATCATTCATGCACCTATGGCTCGATAACCTATCCCATAACAATCGCTTACGCCATCTACCACCCGAACATAAGTTAGGATTTGCTTTAGTAGGGTTAGCGATCGCCTTAATTGCCCATCCACCCGTACAGATTGCGATCGCTTTATGGATGAGTGTTTGGATTGTTGGTTATGCTCGAATTCCCGTTAAAGTTTACGGACAAATGCTGGCTTTAGCGTTCGGATTTTGGGTAACAAGCGTCCCTGCATTAATAATCTCTGGTGTAGCTGTCTCGGCACGGGCATCAATTCAAGCAGATGCTTTGTCTGGATTGACTATAGGCTCTTATTATTTTTATCTCAGCGATCAAGGCTTAATACAAGCAAGTTTAGTTTTCTTTCGCACTATTAGTACGGTTTCTTGTCTTTACTTTGTCTTATTTACGACTCCCTTTACAGAGTTATTACAAGTATTGCGTCGTCTTGGCTGTCCTGTGGTGTTAACTGAACTATTACTTCTGATGTATCGATTTATTTTTATCCTATTATCCACCGCTAGAGAACTCTGGATTGCCCAACAATCCCGTAATGGTTACTGCACTCGCCAGCGATGGATTTATAGTCTTAGTTTACTGGTAAGCCAACTCTTGCAAAAAACCTTGGCACATTACCGACAATTCGTTCTTTCCACCGCAGCAAGAGGCTTTAATGGGGAGTTTAGAGTTTGGTCTTCTCAAAATTATCACCCGAATCAACGATATGCCATCGAAGCTAGTCTTGGTTGTCTGGCTTTAACGGTTTGGAATTTACAATTATAAATAAAATGTCCCAGTGGCTGTTGGAATTTGAAGATATTTACTATACCTATCCAGGGACAACCCAACCTGCGATCGATCTTTTAACGTTACGTATTCCTCAAGGGAAACGCTGTGCTGTCATCGGTCAAAATGGTTGTGGCAAAACAACCCTATTTCTGTTGGCTAATGGACTATACAAACCGCAACAAGGTAGCATTCGCTATGGAGGAAAACGTCTTAAGTACAATCGCAAGTCTCTGATAGACTTAAGACAGCAGGTGGGACTGGTATTTCAGAATCCCGAACAACAATTAATTGCCTCTACGGTAGAAGAAGATATATCCTACGGCTTGTGTAATCTGGGACTTTCTGAAACAGCGATCGCTAAAAGAGTCCCAGAAATCATTGCTCAATTTGGACTTACCTCTCTTGCCACTAAACCAGTTCATCAATTGAGTCTCGGTCAGAAAAAGCGGGTATCTCTCGCTGGTGTAATGGTTTTACAACCGACTTTATTATTATTAGACGAACCGACTGCCTATCTCGATCCCCTACATACTCGCTCCTTAGCACAAACTTTAGACACAATTCATGGTGAAGGTACGACAATTCTCATGGCAACTCACGATCTAGAATGGGTTTATCGTTGGGCAGATTGGGTATTTGTCATGGATCGAGGCAAACTGATATTAGAAGGAACTCCCAAAGATATTTTCGCACAACAAGAGCTACTGGAAAGAATTAAGCTGGGTGTCCCGTTAGGGTTTCAAATATCATCTCTACTTGATGAAGTGAATCAATCTACAACTATTAAGCAACTTAAAACCAAAATTTCACAGATATTAGATTATTAGCTGAACTATGAAATCTCTAAAACAAAAAAACCATGATTTGAGTTTGATTCCAGCCGAATCTGACCTAGATTCCCCACTATCTCACTTAAATTCTTGGCAAATAGCTTATAAAGTAATCTCTAAAAGTAATTGGTGGCAGATATTTTTAATCACTATTGGTAGTGCAAGCAGTATTATCTATGCCCATGTGCCTCTAGTTGGCTTTGCTGCGGTAGCTGGTAACACTTTAACTCGCAAAAAAGCACTTATTAGTGCTATGAGTATCTGGTTTGCCAATCAGCTTTATGGCTTTACCATTCGCCAATATCCCCGTACTTTAGAGTCTTTCACTTGGGGGCTAGTAATGGGTTTGGGAACACTGTTAGTTACTTGGTTGGTTACATTGCGACCAAAATTTAGCCGTTATAACGTTTGGGGTTATTTAACTTGGTTAATTGCAAGTCTTGTGGGTGGTTACGCTATCTATCAAGGCAGTATCGTGCTGATTGCCCAGTTAACGAGCGGACATGGACTAACTGCGGTAATTTTATGGCGTATTTTTGTTAAGAATGCTATTTGGGCTACTGCTTTAACTGCAATACATAGCTGCGCTGTTTTCCGATTTACAATTGCCAATCAAACGTCTTCAAGTAAACTAGGAAATCGAGCTTAATTGCTAACAATTTGTGTTAATCAGAACAAAATGTGATAGGTTAATGGTAACTCGGTTCTAATGGAGATCAGCCATTAGAAGTAATGGGGAAAGTTCGGTGTAAATCCGTCGCTGTCCCGCAACTGTGATGAGAATGTTAAAGTTCTCTCAGTCAGAATGCCCGCCGATGAAAGTAGTTAAATCAATTAATAGATCTGCGAGGTACAGATGTTTATGAGTATTGTGACTTCAAAAGTTAATTTTCTCCCTAAAATAGGGCTGTCCGCACTACATTGGATAAGGGAGTAGCCATTGGCAGCAAATGCACCTTCTGGAAAGGCTTTCCCCCTATAAATTCTGCTAATAGCAGCAGGAAAAAGCAAGATGAAATCTCAAGATAGTTCGAGATTAATTCCTTCTAAATCTGCCCTAAAACCCAAACTATCGAGAATCGGGTTATGGCAAATAACCGCAGAAGCGATGTCTTCGACTAGCTCCGCAATCGCCAAAAGTAATTGGTGGCAGATGTTTCTAATTGCTGTTGGTAGTGCTAGCAGCATTATCTATCCCCATGTGCCTTTAGTCGGTTTTGCTGCGGTAGCTGGTAACACTTTAACTCGTAAAAAAGCACTTATTAGTGCTATGAGTATCTGGTTTGCCAATCAACTCTATGGTTTTACTATTCGCCAATATCCCCAAACTTTAGAGTCTTTCACTTGGGGGCTAGTTATGGGTTTGGGAACACTGTTGGTTACTTGGTTAGTTACACTACAACCAAAATTTAGCCGTCAGAGCTTTCAGGGTTATTCAATCTGGCTAGCCATTAGTCTTATAGGTGGTTACGCCATTTATCAAGGCAGTATCGTACTAATTGCTCAATTAGTTGGCGGACATGGATTTAGTTCGATAATTTTGTGGGGAATTTTCTTTAAAGATGTCATCTGGGCTATGGCTTTATTTGGCGTATATGGTTGCATTCTTTTAAGACATGAGCTTGCCAACAAAGCATTCCCAAATCAACTAAAAAATTAATTTTGATTACTGAAAGTAAATGTCTTGAACTTTTGAGAAAGGCGATTATTGTTCAAATTCCTAGTTAATTATCTAGACGATTAGGAAAATAATGTCTCATTTTAAATTGCAGATTTCAAGATGCGATCGCCATCTCAAATCTGTAGGAATCTCTCGTCATTTTTTAGGAAAAACTATGAATATTTCAACAGCAACATTAGGTTATCCCCGTATTGGTAAAAACCGCGAAGTCAAAAAGGCACTGGAGTCTTTTTGGCGTGGTGAAACAGCACAAGATAAGTTACTGCAAACTGTCAGAGAAGTAGAAAAAGCCAACGGTCAAACTCAATTAGCAGCAGGGATAGACCGCATTGGGATTGGTGATGCTACTCTTTACGACCATGTATTAGATTGGACGATACGTTTGGGATTGATTCCTCAGAGATTTCAAGCTTTTACGGGGTTAGAACGTTACTTTGCTATGGCGCGAGGTAAAGACAATCTGGCTGCTTTAGAAATGACTAAATGGTTTGATACTAACTATCATTATTTAGTTCCAGAAATAAATTCTGACATTACTCCCCAAGCTGACTTTACAGACTTGATTGAAACGGTAAAAAGAGGACAAGCAATATTAGGAAATAAAGCAGTCCCGATTATTATTAGTCCCGTCACTTTCTTGCATTTGAGCCGTCTTGAAGGAGTAGAATTAGGAGATTTTTTAAGCTTACTCTTACCTCTTTACCGCAGTTTATTAACTGAATTAAAAGCATTAGGAATCGAAGAAGTTCAACTACACGAACCCGCGTTAGTTTTGGGGGATGCACCTAGTCTGAAAGAACATTGCCAGACTGTTTACAGCGAACTAGCGACAGTAGGACTAGACATTAACCTGGTTACTTATTTTGATGACTTGGGTAAAACCTATCCTTGGGTTATAGAATTACCCGTTGCTGGAATTAGTTTAGATTTTACTCGCGGAAATAACTTAGACTTAATCAAACAACATGGCTTTCCCCAAGATAAACGGTTGGGAGTAGGTATTGTCGATGGGAGAAACATCTGGCAAATTCGCATCGATAAGATTCTTCCAGTGGTGTCAGAAATTCAAACTATAACTTCAAATCTTTCTTTACAACCATCAGCATCTTTGCAGTTTGTTCCCTATGATGCGACGAGAGAAAAACAACTCCCAAAACAGCTATGTAATGTATTGAGTTTTGCCGAACAGAAGTTACAGGAAGTCAGATTTTTAGCCAGAACTATATCAGGGGATAATAGTGAAATCGAACAAGAATTAACCGAAGACTTAATTGATGCTCATTGGTCAGCTTTCTATCAATTTAGTCCTGCCGAGCGATCCGTTAGAAATAGACTAAAAGCCTTAACCACCGAAGATTTCGATCGCAGCTTACCCTATCAAGAGAGAACTAAACAACAAGTTCAACTTCCAGCTTTCCCTACCACTACCATTGGTTCATTTCCCCAAACCAAAGAAGTGCGAAAATTGCGCTCGCAATATAAAAAAGGTAATTTAACTGAGTCCGAATATCAACAGGCGATCGATGCTCATATTGCCTACTGTATCGGTTTACA
>JASJEI010000492.1 GCA_030064795.1 Pleurocapsa sp. MO_226.B13
ATGGTACGTGATTGGTTTTTCAACATAATTTTTAATCTGACAAGAAGAATAATTTTTGAAAATAATTAATACTAATAAACACTTTCAAGCTGAAATCTAGCTGAAACGACCCCGATCATGCGGTGAGTCAATGCATGAGTTTTTTAGATGTAGGAAATGGTTCAATCATAACCCTTAATAATTAAGCATTCCAACATCTTTACTTCCATACAGTCAATGCAACTGAGCTAGGAATGTGCTACAGTTAATCTTACACGAAGTATTACAAATAACTGAAGTTAAGATTTTTCGTCATTGTAGTACTGTTTTGAGTTGAGCCAGAACTTCAAAAGGCAAAAGAGCGCAAAGGTGACTCCAGTCTCTATTTTCTTTGAGTTCAAGAATTAAAGCGATCTTGTTGGCTGTCTCGGTCAAGTAATTCGGTTGAACGGTTACGATACTAGTACTCTGTCAAGTTAGAAATGAGGGTTAAACTTTGATGCCAAAATAGGTTAGGATTAGCTCTTTTGAGCCTGTATTGGTAATTTCGTGTACTTCTTCTACTTCTACTGCAATACAAACACCTGGAGTTAGGGAATAATGGCGATCGCCGATCTCAATAGTGCCTTCTCCTGCGGTGACAAAAAAAACTTCACACATATCTTGATGAGAATGGGCCGTAGAAATTTGTCCTGGTGCGAATGAAGCCTGAGAGAAGTTAGTTAAGTGTGGTAAATCTCCCATAGACAACATTACTTTCTTTTTTATTTCTGGATTATGAGAGACAGCTTTTAGAGGTAAATCTTGTAAGTTAGTAATTTTCATAGAATTAGGGAGATTTTACGATGTTCAACGCGATTGTACTCTAAATAAAAAGATACTATCTTGAGCGCGATCGCCTGGATTCGCGCTCAAGAAGAAATTAAGAATCGCGATCGCCATCAAAAAGTCCGCTCATCAATGGTCATGTAAGAAATTAGACACTGTTTCCACATATTTTGTACACAACCGCCTTTAGCTGCGGTAGGCTTTTGGGCAAATAGCGATCGCCTCTTTTGTGAGAAATAGCGGTATAGTTTTAATGATACAGCGATCGCCTTCATCCTTTTGTTAAGTTCGTCAGCGGTATCAATTGCTACTCAAACCCCGTTTCTAACACTCCCGACAATGGTTTACAAGATTTACCGTAGTAAAAATTGTTGTGCATTTGAGCTACGTTAACAGAATTACATTAACTTGAGTTTTCGTACGATTCTACTCATTGTTGGACGACTAACTCTAACTCCAGTTTGATTTTCAACTAGATCGCATAACTCTTGTAAAGTAGCATCATTATTTTGTTCAATTAATTTTGCTACTTTATCTATCTGTTCGGAATTTAATTTGGGCGATCGCCCCCCTCGAGGAGTTTTGGGATCTACTGTTCCAGTTTCTTGGTATTGTTTTAATAATTTTTGCACAAAGCTACGGCTTACTTTAAAGTGTTGAGCTATTTGTCTGATTGATTCTTCTCCTTCAATATATGCATCTACTATTTTTTGTCGCAATTCCTTCGAGTAAGGTTTCATTCTTAATTTGATTGGCTTTGATTGGCTTTTGCCAAAAATGTCTTTAAATGTACCTCACCGATCTGAAATTTTTGACAAAATTCTTTACAATAGATCGCAAGTAACTTTATGGGTAATTAAATTTTAAAATCATTGAATGCTTCGGCAAGGGCTGATTTTTAGGCTTAAGTGTGTGTTTTTTAAGTAAGAAAACTAGACAGAAGAAAACGGAAATTTTTCCTAGACGTTAAGAACATTACACGCAGCTATCAATATTCAAGTAGAAAGAGCATCTTCTTTTGGATTAGGTGGCGAGTAAGAAGTTCAGGCAACGTTATTGCTGTTTTACCCCAGAATTACCGTCTTGTCTAAGTGGTGATTATGTTAAATTCCAATAGTTTTGATAATTACACAAAGAACGCATTTATTTCGAGGGAGGTGTTCATTGAGTCAACAGAAGCAGAAACGCAGTCGTGGCTTAGTTTTTACAGATGAAGGTTTACAAAAGCTTCATCTGACAATACTTTCACACGAAGGTACAAAAAAAAATGGAAAAAAGTATACTCTCGAAGAATTAAGTGAGATAACTGGATTAGCTTACAACACAGTTTTTAAAGTACTGAAACGTAAAAAAGGAGTAGATAAACGAACACTTGTTAAATTCTTTATGGCATTTGACTTGGAATTGAATTCAGACGACTGTACTTTGTCAGATTCACTACCAAAAATTAGGAACAAATATACTGTTGAATGGGTAAATTATAGCGATGCGATTGACGTGTCTAATTTCTACGGACGAACGGCAGAAATAGCCACCCTTAAAAAATGGATAGTAGAAGATTGCTGTCGATTAATAACAGTTTATGGAATGGGGGGAATAGGGAAGACAACCCTATCAGTTAAGTTAGTAAAGCAAATTGAAAATAAGTTTGATTATATACTATGGAGATCGCTTAAAAAATCTCCACTACTCGAAAAGCTTTTAGCCGATCTAATTCAATTTTTATCTAATAAACAAGAGTCTGAGATGAAGTTATTAGATAGCTTCAGAGACTGTTTTTCAGAATTGATTAACTATTTGCGTTTACATCGCTGTTTAATTGTATTGGATCAAGTTGAAACGATTATGCAAACAGGCGTTTATTCTGGATGCTATAAAGAGCTATATAAAAATTATGGGCAGCTAATACGATATATGGGAGAGGTTTCTCATCAAAGCTGCATTTTATTGCTCACACGAGAACTACCTAAAGAAGCAGCAATTTTTGAAGGAAAAACCATCTCTATTCGTTTGATGAAACTAAATGGTTTACAACCATTTGAAGCACAAAATATTCTTCGAGAAAAAAATCTATTGGGAACAGTATCTAAACAAAATGTATTGATTGAAAGTTGTTCGGGGAATCCACTTGCTTTAAAAGAAGTTGCCCAAATAATTAGAGATACATATAAAGGCAATATTCGTGAATTTTTGCAGCAAGATAAATCTTTATGTGACCAGATTGAAAAAATTGCAATACAACATTATACAAAATTATCATTACAAGAGAAAGAGGTTTATAAACAACTAGCAATTTCTCCCGAACCAATCTCTCTCCAGCAGCTTCAAAAACGTTTATCGGTAAGATTATCTACACAAATAACAATTTTAGAATCCTTAATAAAACGTTCATTAGTTATTGAAAAGGAAGGATTATTTAGCTGCGAACCGCTTTTTAATAAGTATTTAAAAAATGAGCTATTACAGTGAATAAATAAGATACATTGACTTTAATAAATGATTAAAAAGTTATAACGTTTCATAATAGTGAAGTACATTTTGTTTTATAATTTTATCTAAGGTTTGTTTATCGGGATTTCAGACTTGCAACATTATTAAAGCAGCCTTCACCAAAGGCATAAAAATTGGAATTTATACTGGTCGCTTTCTTTGTGGAGCTTCTGGCAGTGAGGAGCTGTCTTCTAAGGAAACCTCAGAAGTTTATACGCCTCGTCCCGTGTCGAATTTCATCCCGGACTTGAAAGATCGGGGCTTCCATTCTCCCGTGAGGTGGTCGTGAACAATAAGAAACAAAAACGTAGACGTGGTATTATACTTACTCGTGAGGGTTGGCAAAAGATTCAAAACGCTAAACTTGAATGGGAACTGCAAGATAATAAAGGCTACAAATTCACTCTAGAGGAGTTAGGCGATCGCGCTTCCTTAACAACTGCTACCCTGAGAAAAATACTAACTCGCGATCGAGGTGTTGATAAACGCTCGATCGTTACTTTGTTTACAGCATTCAACTTAGAATTAAATCCAAACGACTATACTTCACCAAAATCACCAAAAGAGATCGACAATAATCAGGATACTCTTAAACGAGTTGATTGGGGTGAAGCGGTTGACGTATCTAATTTCTATGGACGGAAAGCAGAATTAGCTACCTTAAATAAATGGCTAATAGAAGATGGCTGTCGATTAATAACGATTGCAGGAATGGGGGGAATTGGCAAGACAGCTTTATCAGTCAAGTTAGCAGAGCGAGTAAAAGATGAATATGATTATCTTATTTGGCGATCGCTGCGAGATGCTCCACCGATTCAAGATATTTTAGTTAATTTAATTCAATTTTTATGTGATGAACAAACTGTTAAAGCCGAATTACCAGAGAGCGTAAACGGAAAAATATCTTTGTTAGTTGAGTGTTTACGCTCATCGCGCTGTTTGATAATACTCGATAATCTTGAATCGCTTTTGTGCGCTCGTAGTCGAGCAGGAATTTGCGAAGAAGAATATGAAGAATATGACCAATTATTTCAAAGAGTAGGAGAATTAGAACATCAAAGCTGCTTAATATTAACGACGCGGGAAAAGCCCCAACAAGTAGCCATTTTTGAAGGAGAAGCATCACCAGTTAGATCTTTACTACTAAATGGTTTTAACGAGAAAGAAGGAGAAGAAATTCTGAAAATTAAGGGAGTTTCTGGCTCTGAACCCGAATTAGCAAAACTAATCGCATATTATGGTGGTAATGCTTTAGCTTTGAAAATAGTAGGGACAACTATTCGAGATTTATTTCAAGGAAATATTACTGAGTTTTTGCGACAAGATACAGTAATTTTTGGGGATGTCCAAGACCTTTTAGACCAGCAGTTCAATCGCTTAATAGATATTGAAGAGAAGATTATATATTGGCTAGCAATCAATCGAGAACCGATGACGCTAGCTCAAATACAAGAGGATTTAGTTTGCTCTGTTTCACAATCAAATTTGTTAGAAGGTCTAGAATCTTTATCGAGGCGATGTTTAATAGATCGAACAGAGAAGAGCGCGATCGAACAAAAAGATAATTGTTGTTTTACTTTACAGTCGGTAGTAATGGAGTATGTAACGAGCCGATTAATAGAGAATGTCTACCAAGAAATTGTCGTGCGTGATTTTAAGCTTTTTCGTTGGCACGCTTTAATTAAAGCAACTGCCAAAGACTATATTAAAAATACTCAGATACGTCTTATTCTCCAGCCAGTTATTAATAATTTGCTTACTATTTTAAAAGGTAAAAGAAATCTGGAAAATCGACTCAAGCAAATTATATTAACGCTGCAAGAATTATCGCCACATGAACCAGGGTATACGGCGGGGAATATTATTAATATGTTCTGTCAGATGGAGACTGACTTAACTGGTTATGATTTTTCGTCTTTATGTGTTTGGCAAGCAGATTTATGTCAGGCGTGTTTGCACGATGTTAATTTTCAGAATGCGGATTTGGCTAAATCGGTTTTTGTGGAAACATTCGGTGGTGTTACATCGGTAGCCTTTAGCCCAGACGGAAAAATTTTGGCGGCGGGGGATACTAAGGGGGAGATTCGTTTGTATCGAGTGGCGGATGGTAAACAGATTCTTATTTGTCAGGGTCATAAAAACTGGATTCCATCCCTGGCATTTAGTCCCGATGGTAGTATTCTTGCTAGCAGTAGCAATGATACTACCGTAAAGCTGTGGGATATTGAGACGGGTCAATGCCTCAAAACCTTGCTAGGACATAATGACGAGGTGTGGTCAATTGACTTTAGCTTGGATGGTAAATTATTAGCTAGTGGCAGTGACGATAGCACAATTAAGTTATGGGATATTAACAGGGGTGAATGTTTCAAAACTTTCCAGGGTCATTCCCATGATGTACTTGCCGTCGTCTTCAGTCGGGATGAGCAAATATTAGCTAGTGGTAGTGCCGATAACACAATTAAGTTATGGGATATTAACAGGGGTGAATGTTTCAAAACTCTTTCGGGGCATAATGCTGCGCTCCGAGCGGTTATCTTTAGTCCAGACGGTCAAATCCTGGCGAGTGGCAGCGAAGACCAGACGATAAAATTATGGGATGTTAATAGCGGTAAATGCCTTAAAACTCTTCAAGGACATTCTAATGGGGTATATTCTATTACTTTCAACCCAGAAAACGATCTCCTAGCCAGTAGCAGCGAAGACCAGACAATAAAATTATGGGATGTTAATAGCGGTAAATGCCTTAAAACTCTTCAAGGACATTCTAATTGGATATATTCTGTTAATTTCAGCCCACAGGGCGATTTTTTAGCCAGTGGTAGTCACGATCAAACACTGAGGTTGTGGAGTGTTAGCACTGGTCAATGCCTCAAAATTTTCCAGGGATATACCAATCAAATTCTTTCGATTGCCTACAGTCGGGATGGGCAAACGTTAGCTAGTGGGGGTCACGACCAGAACGTGAGGTTGTGGGATATTAATACAGGACAAACCATCAAAACTTTTCCAGGTCATCAGGCTGCGGTTCGGTCAGTGGCATTTAGTCCGAATGGGAAGATGCTAGCCAGTGGCAGTCGCGACCAGAAAGTGAGGTTGTGGGATGTTAATACAGAACAAATCCTCAAAACTTTCCAAGGTCATCAGGCTGCGATCTGGTCAATTGCTTTTAGTCCTGACGGTCAAACACTGGCGAGTGGCAGCGAAGACCAGACGATCGAGTTGTGGGATATTAATACAGGACAAATCCTCAAAACTTTCCAAGGTCATCAGGCTGCGATCTGGTCGATTGCCTTTAGTCCGAATGGGAAGATGCTCGCCAGTGGAGCTTTGGAGCCAATAGTCAAGTTGTGGGATGTTAGCACTGGGGAGTGCATAAGAACCTCAGAAGGGCATGAAATTTGGGCTTGGTCAGTGGCATTTAGTCCCGATGGTCACAGGCTGGCAAGTACTAGTATAGATGGAACTTTAAAGTTATGGAGTGTCAGTACAGGTGAATGTCTCAGAACTTTGCAAGCAGATACAGCTTGGTTCCAATCAATTGCTTTTAGTCCAAACGGTCGGACAATTGCCAGTAGCAGTCAGGATTACACAATTAAGCTATGGGATGTCAGCACTGGTGAATGTCTCAACACCTTGCGAGGACATACAGGTTGGGTCTGGTCAGTTACTTTTTGTCCCGATGGTCAAACTCTTGCTAGTGGTAGTGAAGATGAGACAATTAGAATTTGGGATGTAAAAACAGGTAAACGCCTAAAAACTCTGAGAGCTAAGAAACCATACGATGGCATAAATCTTACGGGCGTTACAGGGATAACGGAGGCAACTATTGGGACGCTAAAAGTCCTGGGGGCTAGTAATAGCTGAGTAGGTAGACAAAAAAACGAAAATGGTTAGATAGCAGGGGGAGCAGGAGAATCATTCGGCAACGCAGGAGAGTTAGTCTAAATATTGTTTTGTTTCTTCTATTAGCTGATTTCGCGCAGCAGTTTTAAGGGTCGAGGAATCTTTTTGCCGATAAGTTAAAAGAAGTAGAGTTCGAGCAAGAGAAATTAAACTATTATCATCGACGATCGCTTCTAGTTCTACGTCATCTACCTCTCGACCATCAATCCTTACTTCTGTAGAGGCACTAAGATATACGAATGGCAACACTTCCTCTATATAGCTTTGCCACTCGTCTGATTTAATATAGGGAGTCTTTTTATTCCCCATTCGGTTCGTTTTTTGAATCTGCAATAGAGCATTTAGAATTGAAGCTCTCCAAGAGTTAGTGATTCTCCTTTCCACTTGAATCTTTAATAGATGAACCAGAAGGACAACAAGATAGCTTTCAATCTTTTGGATCTTATCTTCGCGACTCATTGCCTCTAGGTTATTCACAATTTCTAAAGCTTGTTGGTAGTCGTGATGAGCGATCGCTTTTCTAAGATCTATGAGTTCTTGAGTCATGGCTGCTCTTTTCTAGTAGTTATTTTCTTAGACAAACTTGGGCATAATTGTTTATTGTGCATAGGTATATCCGTCTTTTTGATGCACCCGTCTCAACTTGTTAACATGAATACTTCTAGCTTTATGTCCTAAAACAGTAAAGTTAAAGCTGTTGGATGAAGATCGAGGATTGACCCTACCTAAAATGCCTTGCTCATCGACAGCTAAGTCTCCTGATTGCCAACCTTTGATTGGTTTTAAGGGGTTGTATCTGATAGGATAACCATATTTGTTTAATGCTGCTTTTTGTCTGCCACCATGCCCTTTGCAAGTGATAATCAAAGGTTGATTGGCTAATATATTTAGCTGTTCGATAGTCCCAACGCAAGCAGCATCATAGAAATGAGTTTTTTCTAAACCAAATCTCGTTCGATTAAATTTGGTTTGTCCTCCTGTACCAGTAGATACAGGTAAACCAGTTTTCTTAAGTGAGTTGAACAACTCCCATCTAGTAGCATTTACCGCGTGCGCATCTCGTAATGGTTTTTTAGCCTGAGACAAAATAGTTTTAAGCAAGCTAGGCTTTTTAACTAAAAATTGCTCTATAGATTGAGTTCCTTTCTTTTGGTTGCATTTTTCACAAGCCAGGCACAAATTGCTAACTCTGTTTGAGCCATTGAGAGCTTTTGGGACAATGTGTTCTATCTGCAAAGGAATATTCTCTTTGCTACAGTAAGTGCATTTTCTGCCCCACTTTTCTAACAAGTATTCTCTAACTTCGTAGCCAGCTAATTCTCCAGCACAATATTCAACTCCTGATATTTCAGGTGATTCGAGTTTTTGAGTGTCAAACCGCACCAGTTCAACAGCAATTGAACTAACAGGAGCAAATTTAATCAATCGCTTGACCCAAGTCATTGTGGTTAAGACTCGGTGCATAAGGCTGGGTGGTAGCCATCCATTGGGACGAGTGCGATTCAGAAATCTTGGTTGACGATATCTCAATCTACTCCTTCTTAGTCTTCGACAAGATCGACGAGCTTCTAATTTTTTTTTGATTAACGCTCCTCGGTGATTGAGTTCAGCTACCCAGACTACTTGGTTATCTTGAACTAAGGCTATCCCTGTAGTCTGAGAACCAGGATCGATCTTAAGCTTAAGATCGCTTTTACTTGCACAACATTCTTTTTTCAGAATGATAGTAAAGGGAAATCTACGATAAACCGCAGCCTTACCAGCATTCAAGAGTTTTTTAGCCCTTGAGGGTTTGCATGGCATTAGAGGCTTTTTTTTAGCATCTATTACTAAAACATAATTGGGTTTAATCATGGTTTTGATTAGTTCCTAAATATTAGGTCTAGTGTGCTTCGAGAATCTTAATTAAGCTTGTCATGTTAAGAACACTAGGGCTATAAACCTTTTTACCCATTCCTTAATTCTTAACGACAGTGCCTCAAACTAGCGTTTATTCAAGGGTGTCATGACTTAACTAAGGGAGATTCTAGAAATAGAATCTAACTCTGCAACCTATGACAAGATACATTCCTAGACTTAACTAAGTTTGTATAGGTTTTTCCTAGGTGAGACAGGAATTATTTATTCATGCTCATAATACCGCAGATGAGCGAAGGAAAGACCATTTGCTAGCAGGAGTTAGTTACGTTAGAAACTAATAAAGGAAAAGCTTCTCGATGGTATCCACTCTGCCTAGTCGAATCTGAAGAAAATCCAACATCACCTTAAGTAGGCGATCGCGCCACTACTAAAATTTAACTCTCACTGGCGCATTGCTCCAGTGAGAAAAAATATATTACCAAACAATGTTCGCTGGCATTAGTGATTGTTCTGAAAATATGCTGTAAAGACGTTGCTCTCGCAACGCCTCTACAAAGGTGAACCTTCAGTTTTAGAGCCTTGCTTGAAACAGGCTAGACGACGATTGAGAATATTGGATTATTAGCTCTAGCCCACTCAATTAGACAAACGGATAACCGAAATTTATTACGCAGCATTATCGATGTCGTTTGGCAATCCCTGCGGATATTCCTCAACTAAAATCCTTTCCAAATCAACTTCGATTGCATCCAAAACTTCAAAGCTATTCTCAACGTATCTGATTTCTTCTGTAGCGGTTGTAATCATGATTCAATTCTCC
>JASJEI010000497.1 GCA_030064795.1 Pleurocapsa sp. MO_226.B13
TTAACAACAATAAAAAGGAGATCGAACAATGACTAATACATCAAACAACTTAAGTGAACACCAGGCAATTAAACAAACCGCCCAGTTCTATATTGATGGTGCGATCGCTGGTAAATCTGAAATCATGAGTCGTGCCTTTAGTAAAGATGCAACTATCTATGGTTTTGTTTATCCAGACTCGACCAAGCCTGAAAAAAATACACTGCTTTCGGGGTCAATCCAGGCACTCTTTGATTTTGTTGACAGCACCGAACCAGTACAAAACCTAAAGGTGGAATTTGTGCGTATAGATATCGTCGGCACATCAGCTAATATCAAACTAGAACTCTACGATTGGCTTGGTATGAAATTTACTGATTCCCTCAACCTTCTCAAGACTGTTGAAGGGTGGAAAATTGTGAGCAAAGTTTTCCATCAATCGACTTAACATCAGTTTATTGAAGCCCAAGAGAAATAACTAGCTCAAAACAATACCTTCGCCAAATCAGCTCCAATCATGTCAATTTAAATTGAATACATGAGACGTGAATGGTTGTTCGCTTTTAAAATCTATCTTAACTATCATGGAACAACCGTAATTAATTATTTGGTTCGGATTTCAAGATGAAATTAACCACAATTTCTAATACACCAGTCAGTATCTTGGGCTTAGCAGGTAATCGAGCAATGGACGCACGATGCCTCAAGAAAGCCTTTGCAGCAGGTATAAATTACTTTTTTTTCTACGAACTCTCAGCAATTGAAAATCTAGTAGACGAGTTAAAGATTTTACTAGCAGACAAACGACAAGATATGTTAGTTGCGACTGGTAGTGAAAGTCGCAATTTTCAGCAACTCCAACAATATTTAGATTCAGTGCGTAGTTATCTCGATCTCGATGTTATTGATGTATTTCTTTTAGAGTATGTCTCTCCTGCTGACGATTTAACTCAAATACAAGCTTTACTCCAAGAATTGGAAATTTGGCAGGAACGAGGTTGGATTCGTTACCTAGGAATTTCTACTCACAACCGCTCCCTCGCCCTCAACCTAATCGAATCAGGACAAATTGAGGTTTTGATGCATCGCTATAATATGGCGCACCGCAAAGTCGAGCAAGATGTATTTCCCGCAGCACTTCAGGCTGCTTTACCAGCGATCGCCTTTACCTGCACTCGCTGGGGTACATTGCTTAAAGGTCATCCAAATTGGCAAAACCAAATCCCCTCAGCAGCAGATTGCTATCGTTATGTCCTCGCCAATGAAGCAGTAAGTATGGCTTTGACTTCTCCTCAAACCTTAGCTCAATTAGAGGAAAATCTACAAGTCCTCGATCGCTCCCAATTAACTGACGCAGAAAAAACTCTTTGGCAATCCTATGGTGATTTAATCTACGATCGAGGTCAAGATGCTTTTGAAACTCAATGGCTTTAAGCTTAGACGCACTAAAGTTACCTATTCTATTCCTTCTCCATAAGGCGTTTGAGGATTTCAAAGTGCAATGTAAATGCGTCTAAGCTTAGAATCGTCTTATTAACACTGAGAGGGTATTCATCAACAAGAAATGAGGGTTAAACTTCATAACTCCGAACTGCGAACTCCGAATTCCGAACTTTTCTTCTATCCATCAATTCAAAATTGACAGACCACTACTTTTCTACAGGCAAATCGGCAATACGACTCCATTCATTCCAAGAGCCGTGATAATTTTTAACCTGGGGATAACCCAATAAATATTTTAAAATAAACCAAGTATGTCCAGAACGCGCTCCCACTGCACAATAGGGAATCACTAGCTTTTCGGGAGTAACATTTTTGGATTCAAAAATCTCTTTTAATTCAGTCAAAGACTTGAAAGTACCATCATCATTATGAGCTAATTCGTAGTAAAAATTTATTGCCGAAGGTATATGTCCCGCCCGCTCATTTTCTGTTGGCGGTTTCATCATAAATAGTTCGCCATTATATTCTTGAGGCGTGCGAACATCTAGGAGAATAGAATCATTTTGTCCAATTATTTTTTGTACTTCTGCTAGAGAAATTGATAAATCATCATTAGGAATTTTAATCTGATATTGGGTAGGTGTGACTGTAGTTTGGGCTGTAGTTAAAGGATAACCGTCCATAATCCATTTTGGACGACCACCATTTAAAATCCGAAGGCGATCGTGTCCAAAAACTTTTAGCAACCAAAAAATAAAGCCAGAAGTAGCAATAAAACCATCATGAACTGCAACTACAGTTGTCTTATTTGTAATCCCAGAATTACCGAGCAATTCTTCTATAGTTTTTGGCTCTAAATTAATCTGAAAATCGGGTTTTGTTAGTGTCATTGCATTCCAAAAAATCGACCCAGGAATATGACCTTTTTCGTAAGATTCTGGATTCAAATCCATTTCGACAATACGAACATTAGGATCTTCTAGATGTTCTGACAACCATTGAGTATCTACTAAAGTTTCAGGATAGGCGTATGGGGACATAATCTTAAAGTCTCGATAAGTTAACTATGGCTATGATAAAGATCGAGTTCGATCGCGAATAGTCCTCAAACGGGTACACTTGATTGAAAAAAATGACGCAGGATCTAAAAACTTTATTTACAGCGACCGCCAACAGCAAAAGCGAGTTAGAATTACAGCAAAATGCGATCGCTCAAGTTGGTGAATATTTTGCAGCTACACGCCATCGTTTGTTTATCTTGGCTCGACTTCCCCAAGTCGTAAATCGCCCGAAGTTGATGCAAATGGCTCTATCTTTGGACTATAATCCCGTTCTACGCTACTTAGTTGAACATCACGTACCAGTTCATGAAGGAGTGTTATTAACACCCCACAAGTGGCGAACCATTTGTCCTCGTTTCGACCACGGTCATGTAATGGTTGGCCCAATTGTCAATAATGGTAGTCTAATCGGTGGTTTGGCTTTAACTCGCGATCGCCATCATAATCCTTTTAACCAACAGAATCTCTTAGAGTTAAGTGCTATATGTTTGCACGTCTCAACCAAATTAACTCAAATTAAATCTCAACAGCTAGAGTTAGATCGAGACAGTATTGAGAAAATTACTCCTCGTCAATTACAAATTGCTCAATTAGTTGCTCAAGGGTTAACCAATGCCGAAATTGGCAAAACTTTATGGATTACGGAAAACTCAGTCAAGCAAGCTTTAAAAAGGATGTTTCGTAAATTGCAAGTCTCATCCCGTGCGGAAATGGTTGCCAAATTGTCTAACTGTAATTGAAGGCGTTGCGGATTTTAAATATGAAAATTATTGGAGTTAATTTGCTCGTAGCTATTGACTATTAGCCAAGATCGCTTACTTAAATTCAGATCGAGTAAACTCATAAATACAGATATTAAAAAATGGCTTCGACTATTGCTGACTCTTCTTTTCGCGGGGAAATTAGAAAATTTCTGCAATTAGCTATTCCTTTAGCTAGCGCGCAGGTGGCGCAATCTCTGACGGGATTTTTTGATACCATCATGATGGGTAGATTGGGGGCAGAAACTATCGCTGCGGGAGGTTTGGCTTCGATGACTTTTTTTGCCCTCTTTAGTACTGCTGGGGGAGTGGTAATGGGAATCAGTCCTCTGGTAGCAGAAGCTTTTGGTGCGGGTAAGAAAACCAGAATTGAAAAGTTAACCCGTCAGGGGTTTTGGTTGGTTTTGCTATTGTCCATACCGATGATGATGGCGACTGCCAACTTAGATTCAATGATGCTGCAATGGGGACAGGCGCGAACTACTGTCAGTTTAGCTAATAGTTATTTAGATATTCTTCTTTGGGGTTTCTTTCCTGCTTTGGGGTTTGCTATGTTGCGGGGTGTGGTCTCTGGCTTATCCCAGGCTCGTCCGATAATGATTATTGTTATCTTTGGTACGGTATTTAATATCATCGGTAACTATATTTTGGGATTTGGTAAGTTAGGTTTTCCCCGTCTGGAGTTAGTCGGTTTGGCGATCGCTAGTACCATATCTCTCTGGGGAATGTTTATTGCTCTGGTTATTTATATCCTCAAACATCCTCAGCTTAGTGCTTATCGTTTCTTCCAGCAGTTACACCAAATCAAACCCGCTATTATCGGAGAATTGTGTAAAACGGGTATTCCTATTGGTATTTTTATGGCTTTGGAATTGGGCTTGTTTACCATTGTCACCTATCTCATGGGGGCATTAGGAACAGAAGTATTAGCAGCCCATCAAATCGTCGTTCAGACAATCATAGTAACATTTATGATTCCCTTGGGTATGTCCTATGCAGCAACGGCAAGAGTGGGACAGTGGTTGGGGCGTAAAGATTTACCAGGAATCAAAAGAGCGGGATATATCAGTATTGGTATGGGTTTAATTGTGATGTCGTTACTGGCGATCGTCATGCTGTTATTTCCTCGGTTTATAGTTGGGATTTATCTAGACATCAACGATCCTGCCAACGAGCGATTAATCTCGCTGGCTTTACCGATGCTAACCATTGCCTCAATTGCCCAAATCTTAGACGCAGCGCAAAAAATTACCTACGGCGCATTGCAAGGGCTCCAAGATACTCGAATCCCAGTCTTTTTGAATATTTCTGCTTTTTGGCTAATTGGCTTGCCTACAGGCTATTTTCTCGGCTTTCACTTCGGCTTGGATGGCATTGGTTTGTGGTTGGGACAGTCTATTGGAGTAGCGATCGCTGCCGTTCTGTTTCCGATCCGTTTTCGCTGGCAAACAAACTATTTAGAACCATAAACCTTATCAAATTACCAGATGCAAAAATTTACCACAATCTATATCAAGTTAGTTTTAACCATGGCAATTTGGGGCGGGACTTTTGTTGTGGGTAGAATAGTCGCCCAGAATTTAGATCCTTTTACTGCTGGATTGGGTCGTTTTGCTAGTGCTTCGATATTTTTGTGGTTTTTAATTCGCTCTAGAAAAGAAAAATTAGCTCGGCTCAATCTCAGACAAATTTTGCTAGTAATTTTATTAGGACTGAGTGGAATCTTAACTTATAATCTTTGCTTTTTTCTAGGATTAAAAGAAATTTCCGCTAGCCGTGCGGGATTAATTATTGCCCTCAATCCAATTTGTATTACTATTGGCTCTCGGATCTTTTTTCAAGAGAGATTGACCCTCTTGAAATTAGTAGGTATTGCTATTTCCTTGTTGGGTGCAGCCCTGATTATTACCGAAGGCAATATTAGCAGTATAGTTACAGAGGGTATAGGTAAAGGAGAATTATTTATTTTAGGTTGTGTTTTTAGCTGGGTATGTTATTCTTTGTTAGGTAAATTAGCGATGCAAGAATTATCTGCTTTAACTACTACGACCTATGCTATTTGGCTTGGTACTCTATTTTTAATTCCTGTAACTATTTGGGAAAACGATCGCTTGCCAACAATCGATTTTTCAACGGCATTAGGTTTATTATATTTAGGTATTGTCGCCACAGTAATTGCTTTTAATTGGTATTATGCGGGAATTAAAGAGATTGGCGCGTCTAAGGCTGCTATTTTTATTAATTTAGTACCGATGTTTGCGATTATTTTTGGTCTGGTTTTTCTTCAAGAATCTCTATCGGCGATCGCTTTTTTGGGCGGAGGGTTAGTAATCTTGGGTGTATTTTTGGTAAATCGATAATTTATTTAACAAAATTAAAATTGCGACCTTGCATCCACCAGCCAAAAACCGCACAGGTAAGATACATTAGCAGAGAGTAGATTGCTGCTGGAATCGCCATAGTAGGATTACTGAGAAAGGTCGGCGCACTAGCAATAGCGATCGCTAAAGTACCGTTTTGAATACCTACTTCTACCGTAATCGCCTTAACGCTATCCTCTTTTAGCTTAGCAATGGTAGCAATACCGAAGCCTAAAGCCATAGTCGATACATTTAAGACAAAAGTCGATCCACCCACTTGGTAAACATAGCTGAAAAAATTGGCTCTTTCTACTAACAGCAAGCCAAACACGATTAAAGCCAAAAAGAATACTGAAAGCCACTTGACTAGCTTTTCCGCTTTGACGGCAAATCGCGGGGTATAGTGGTTTGAGATCATGCCCAAAGCAACGGGAATAATCGTAATTACAGCAATCTTAATCGTAGTTTCGACTAAAGACAATTGCACGGCAACCTCCTCTCCCATAAAACTCTGCATCGCTAGATTGACTACCAGAGGAATGGTAAACACCGTAATCAGACTACTGACAGCAGTTAGGGTAATTGATAGGGCGACATTACCTTTTGCTAAATAGGTCATCATATTGGAGGTAGCCCCCCCAGGACAGGCTGTCAGGATAATTAAACCGACTGCTAACTCTGGAGAGAGAGAGAAAACTACAGCGATCGCAAAACCTACCACTGGCAAGATAATTAGCTGGGCGATTAAGCCCAAAACTACCGATTTGGGTTCGAGGGTAACTCGTTTAAAATCATTTATTGTCAGCCCCATTCCCATACTCAACATGATGATGAATAAAGCCAAGGGCAGAAAAACCGCCGTGAGAAAATTAGATTCCATCAGTAAATAATAAGTTTTTCCGCCACTATTACATGGTTGTCTGCTTTAAACCAGGGGAAAAATTCAGGTATTTCTCTGGCTTGAGAGCGGAAAATCAGGTCTTTAGCCTCAAAAAAGTAAATACCAACTTTTCTTGTTTGCGTAAGTCCTATCCAAGCGCGATCGCACTTGCCAAGTTACAAACTTTTCAAGACTGAGAAAGGATACATCAATGTGGAATGTGGAGATTATTCCTCAAAGATTAATTTTAGATAGCGACGAAACTGTCTAAGCGATCTAGCCATAAGTTTGGCATCTTGCAGAGATTTGGATAAGATAAATCCCCCTTCGACAATGCAGATAATCGTTTCGGCTAACTCTTTAGGCTCGACCTCGATCTTCGGCGGATATTTTTGGATAATTAGCTCGATGCGCTGTTCGTAAATTTTTCCCCATTCTTTGAAACTATCGGCAACGAATTGTTTGATATCTTCATCAAATTGCTCGCTCTCATGGACGTAGGAAGAGAACAAGCAGCCTTGAGATGGATCGTTTAAGGCTTCGATATATTCTTCAAACAGTTTGAGGAATATTAACATCGATTGAAGCGGATCGTCACTCAGTTCGTCGGCTCGCCGAGCGAACTGTTCTAGTAAGGCGTAATCCCTCTGCCAAAATTGCTCGATTAGGGCGCGGGCTAGCTCCGCTTTATTGGGGAAATGATAGAAAAACGCTCCTTTAGTAATCCCAGTGGCAGCAATAATTTCGTCGATCGAGGTTCCCACAAAACCCTGTTGTAATATTAGTTCTTCCGCATTGGCGAGAATCCGTTCTCTGGTTTGGTTCTTTCTTTTTGTTGGCATACTTAATTTTCCTCATCGTTAATATTATACCAACTAGTTTGTAAATAATTATTTCGAGTTTGACTGGTGGTTATTCTAGTAAAGCTTTTTTCTGGCTTGATTTAGAGGATTTTGGTCGAACGAGAATCACTGGCAATTGAATTTGACAATTTAAAGAATATTTCACTACTATACAAACTAGTTGGTATAAAAATAAAGCAAACAATCTACGTAGTTTCCTTAAGATCGCTTCATCGGTCATTCCCAGCCAAGCAAAATCTCTAACAGCGAACAGTTAGCCGTTAAAAGCGATTAGGCTTACGCCTAGCCGACCGATCGCCAGATTGAGTTAAAGCCAAGACGATTAAAAACCGAATCAAGATAAGAGATCGAACCAATGAACGAACATCATCATTGTTGTGGACCTGGTTATGCTTCTGTGGAAGCAGCGATGCAAGCAGAACGAGAGCGAGTTCTTTATACCATCGCTCTTTATACAGGAACGGGAATTGAAGAATCAGATTACTTAGCTACGATTGATATCGACCCCAAGTCTCCGACTTACTCTCAAGTAATTCACCGTCTCCCCATGCCGAATCTGGGGGATGAACTGCACCATTTTGGGTGGAATGCTTGTAGTTCTTGTTATGGCGATGCCAGTAAATCCCGACGGTTCTTGATTATCCCAGGGATGCGTTCGGGCAACATTTATATTGTAGATACCAAAGACGAGCGATCGCCTCAAATTCATAAAGTCATCGAATTTGCCGAAATCAAAGAGAAAACTAATCTATCTGCCCCCCATACAGTTCACTGTCTCCCCGAACGGGTGATGATTTCCATGTTAGGAGATGGCGAAGGAAATGGCCCAGGCGGTTTTTTGCTGTTGGATGAGAATTTTGACATTGCAGGACGTTGGGAACAGCAAGCCGAAGGAATGCAATTCAATTATGACTTTTGGTATCAACCCCGTCATAATGTAATGGTCAGTAGTGAATGGGGCGCACCAAAAACCTTTTTCCCTGGTTTCGATCTCGATGACGTTGCTGCGGGTAAATACGGCAAACAACTACACTTCTGGGATTGGTCGAGCCAAGAAATTATCCAAACTGTCGATCTCGGCGAAGAAGGGATGATTCCTTTAGAAGTTCGTTTTCATCACAATCCCGAGAGTACTCATGGTTTTGTGGGTGCAGCATTGAGCAGTAATATTTGGCACTGGCATCAAGCTAATGGTGGTTGGGATATCCAGAAAGCGATCGATATTCCTGCGGTAGAACTAGAGGGTTGGCCGATGCCCGTACCTTCTTTGATTACCGATCTGGTCTTGTCTATGGACGATCGATATCTTTACCTATCCAATTGGTTGCATGGCAATATTTGTCAGTATGATATTAGCGAGCCAATGAACCCTCGACTAACAGGTCAAGTTTGGTGGGGTGGATTATTAAACAAAGGTAGTGCCGTTAAAGGTCGTCAATCTGCTGCTGGACCACAAATGCTGCAATTAAGCCTTGATGGTAAACGGTTGTATGCGACGGATTCTCTCTTTAGTACTTGGGATAATCAGTTTTACCCCGATTTAAAACAAGCAGGTTCGACCCTATTACAAATTGATTGCGACACAGAAAAAGGCGGACTGAAGATTAATGAGAATTTCTTGGTTGATTTTGGCAAAGAACCATTAGGTCCTTCCCGCGCCCACGAAATGCGTTATCCAGGCGGTGACTGCACCTCCGATATTTGGCTGTAGACAGTGAAGAAAACTTACCAAGTTCAATTAATTAATCGGAATCTAGTCATTGAGGTAGCAGAAGACCAATACATTTTAGAAGCAGTGGAAGCAGCAGGGCAAAAATTACCTGTAGGTTGTCGTTATGGAGTTTGTGCTACCTGTGCTGCTCGTCTGCTCAAAGGAGAAGTCGAACAGTCTCAAGCAGTTGGCTTAAAACCCGATCGAGTAGCTAAAGGTTATGTTTTGCTTTGTATTGCCTCGCCTCGTTCTGATTGTCAGTTTGAGGTAGGGGTAGAATCCCAAGCAGGTTTATATCTCAATCCCTTTCAACATAAACAAGATTAGTTATGTCAAGATTAACCGACCCCTTAAAAATCAAAGCAGCGACGACCTATAATACTGCATCTGACTATTTCGACGATCCTGCCTGTGAATTCTGGAACATTTATGGTCGAAAAACTGTAGAACGTCTTTACTTAAACTTAGGTGATAGAGTTTTAGATGTCGCCTGTGGAACGGGAGCTTCAGCAATCCCAGCAGCCGAAATAGTAGGCGATCGCGGTCAAGTGATTGGAGTAGATATTGCTGACAATCTAATGGCTCTTGCTAGAGAGAAAGCTCGTCAAAAGAATTTGTCGAATATTACTTTTCAATGGGGCGACATGACCGACCTTGAATTTGAAGCAGAATCATTCGATGCGGTGGTGTGCGTGTTCGGAATCTTTTTTGTCAAAGAGATGGAAGAGCAAATCAGTAAGCTATGGCGACTTGTCCGACCAGGTGGAAAGCTGGCGATCGCTACTTGGGGACAAAATATATTTGCACCAATTTATTCGATTTGGAACCAAATCTTAAAACAACATAGACCAGATCTGTTTTCTGCTTTTCATCCATGGGATCGGATTATACCAATTCTCAAAAGTTACTGGAGACTTAGTTTAGATACAAAATTAGCGTATTGAAAACGCTAAAGTAATCACAGCCAAGCTCTTAGATATTTTAATTAATAAAAAATAATTTGGTTATATATCTA
>JASJEI010000070.1 GCA_030064795.1 Pleurocapsa sp. MO_226.B13
CATTTTGGAGTAATGCGATCGCGATCTGCGCATTAATCTACCGTACTAGAGAAATATAATTTCCACGAAAAATATAGGGATTGACATAGATGTGTCAGGCAGTCAGGATCGGGAGTATTCCCGATTTCAACACTTAGGAAAGGCAGGAAGTCAAGCACATATAGATGGAGTTTTAGCCGTAGTTAGACGAGCCCAAATTGATGAATTGACGCTTTGCCATAGATGAACTAAACGACAGTTGGTCAGATTTGTGGGGGTGCTTTGCGAATTTCTGAGTAAAAAGAAGTCTGTTTGTTACCATCTTGATATTTAACCACGGTAGTACGCATTTTAAAATTATCGCTGGCGAACCACTGACGTTCTTCAGCGTACATTCCGTCGGTTTCGATGGTCAAAGTCAGGGCTTCATCTGTACCCAAAACATAGCTTCCAGAAACTTTAGCATCTTCGGGGCGAATTAATTTACCAGTGCGATCGTCATCGGGATTGCTTACTAAAACAACGATAGTAGAACCTACTTGTTTGGGTTTGCCCCAGTCTACAGAATTATCCCAACTTTGGATTGTTCCACCAACACTTAACTGAGGATCGAGATTATGTTTTTGACATAATTGTGTGACTCGCTCATCCCCCGCAGGAATAAATTCGATGGTAATATCTGCTTTACTATTATTGACTTTATCTTCACCCAAAAAATAGTTAGTACGCTGACTAAACCATCTACCTGCACTTAAATTTAGAAATTCTTTTAAATTCATGATTATATTATTTTGTTAGTCTCTCTAAGGATTTTATAAAATTATTGCCGTTATTAGATTAAGCATAACTTGGTTTTTTTAGCAATACTTCAATCACTTCTAAGCACATGAATAGTCAACAAAATCATTCTACTTCCCTTGCAGATTTACCTTCTCTAGAATTAACCTTGAACATTCTGCTCAATCGACAAGAAAAAGATTGGGGCTGTTTTCAAGTAGTTAAAGAAGAAGAATTTTATGCTTTGTATATTCCAACTCTAGATAGTTTTAAACTGTATAAAAACCCCAAAAGCGAAAACTACAAAGGATACTGGGTAAATTCCCGTTCGGAAATTTTACCAGATATTAAAAATCGCCAGGAAAAACCCGATATATTTCTTCGCAACCGTAGTAAACAAATAGATGAAAGAAAGAAAAACTCTCGAACTCTAATCCGTAAAAAACAGCGGATCGTCGAGGTAAAATATCGCTATAATCCTTGTCCAGAAATATATCGCTTAAACAAAATGATTGCTAAATTACTTCGCGATCGCATCGAGAGCAATCTGACTTTCTCTCCCGCAGAAGAAATCAAACCTTTGGTTTTGGCTACAGAAGTAGAAGAATAGACTTAAATCCTAAGCTTTTGTAAAACTTCCATAGCATCGGTCAACTACTATCGCTAAAATAATCGGGCGTAACCAAATATCACTTAAGTTTATGGTAGAAGCGAAAATTGGCATTATTGGCGGTAGTGGTTTGTATAAAATGGACGCGCTCCAAGATGTTCGAGAGATCATCCTATCCACTCCCTTTGGCGATCCTTCCGATGCTCTAATTTTAGGAAAATTGGAGGGAGCTACAGTAGCTTTTCTAGCTCGTCATGGACGCAATCATCATCTTCTACCTTCAGATTTACCTTTTCGGGCAAATATACACGCCATGAAACAATTGGGAGTAGAGTATCTTATTTCTGCTTCTGCGGTTGGCTCGCTTCAAGAAGCAGCCAAACCTTTAGATATAGTCATACCAGATCAATTTATCGATCGCACTAAAAATCGCATCTCGACCTTTTTTGGTGAAGGGCTAGTAGCTCATATTACCTTTGGCGATCCTGTTTGTCCCAATTTAGCCGAGCTTTTAGCCGATGCTGTCGAATCTCTGAATTTATCGGATGTCGATTTACATCGTGGTGGAACTTATGTCTGTATGGAAGGGCCAGCATTTTCTACCAAGGCTGAATCCAATCTCTATCGCAGTTGGGGGGCAAAGGTGATTGGGATGACCAATTTACCCGAAGCCAAACTAGCTAGAGAAGCCGAAATTGCCTATGCTACTCTAGCTTTAGTTACCGATTATGATTGCTGGCATGACGACTATGAGAGTGTTTCTGTAGAAATGGTGATTGCTAATCTGCAACGCAATGCGGTTAATGCCCAAAAAATAATTCAAGAAACCGTCAAAAGATTAAACGCTAATCCTCCAGAGTCGCCCGCCCATTCAGCTTTAAAATATGCTATCTTGACTCCTCCTGACAAGATTCCCAGCGCGACTAAGAAAAAACTAGAATTATTAATCAAAAAATATTTTTAATCCAATTTTTAATTCAGTAGCGATCGCACCAAGGCAAAGTCAAGCTGATGCGATCGCTATTCTCATTAAATTTCGCGATCGCAGCCAAATTTATCTCTAATTTGAGCATTAAAATATTGCCCCACCGAACTACTTTCTTTTAACTCTTTGTAGATCTTTTCGGGGACATCTAAATATTGATAAACGCTACCGTTGCCAAAGGTAATGCGAAGAATTTGCTTCTCCGCATCATAATCAAACTCTTTAATTGCACTACTTTGACTTTTTAGTAGGGGAAAAGCAATCACATCGCGGATACTAGGAGAGTCGGTAAGCAGCATCACCAAGCGATCGATCCCCATGCCCATACCCACAGTGGGAGGCATACCATATTCTAGGGCAGCGAGAAAGTCTTCATCTACATCATTAGCTTCTAAATCGCCCGCAGCTTTTTTAGCTGCTTGTGCCTCTAATCTTTGTCTTTGATCTAAAGGATCGGTTAACTCAGAAAAACCATTAGCAGTTTCTCTTCCTACCATAAATAATTCAAACCTTTCGACTAGTCCTGGTTTACTGCGGTGGGGTTTAGCCAGAGGTGATATTTCTATAGGATAATCAGTGACAAAAGTAGGTTGAATTAGAGTTTCTTCTACTTTTTGTTCAAAAGCTTCATTAAGTAGTTTACCTATGCTTTGACAGTCATTGGGTATTTCTATGCCTGCATCTTTGGCTGCTTTAGCTGCTGCTTCAAAGTTACTAAAAGAATTGAAATCTAAGCCCGTCGCTTCTTGTACCAACTCGTGCATAGTTACTCTACGAAAAGGCGGAGTAAGATCGACTTCTTCTCCTTGATAATTAACCTTAGTTGTACCTAAGACTTCTTGGGCTACCTCGCTAATCATGTTTTCGGTTAATGCCATCATGTCGTGATAATCAGCATATGCCTGGTAAACCTCAATGGAAGTAAATTCGGGGTTATGACGGGTGGATACCCCTTCGTTACGGAAAATTCTGCCCAGTTCAAAAACACGCTCAAACCCACCCACAATTAGTCTTTTGAGGTGTAACTCGGTAGCGATACGGAGATAGAGATCCATTTCCAGAGTATTGTGATAGGTGATAAACGGACGAGCTTCCGCACCACCAGCTTCACTTTGCAATACTGGGGTTTCGATTTCGAGAAAGTCTCTGGTTTCTAAATAACGGCGTATTGCTGCGGTAATTTTTGCCCGAATCCGAAAAGTCTCTCTAACTTGAGGATTGACGATTAAATCGACATAACGCTGACGATAGCGTTTTTCAGTATCGGTTAAACCATGCCATTTGTCAGGGAGGGGTAACAAAGATTTGGTCAAAATTTGAAACTCGCTGACATATACAGAAAGTTCGCCTTTTTCAGTTCTTTTGATCGTACCTTTAACCCCTAAAATGTCTCCCGTATCGGAAAGCCTTTTGAGATGATTAAACGCCCCCACCAAGACTTCAGACATGGTGCTATTGATTCTTTTTTTATCTAGGTAAAGCTGAATTTTACCTGTTTCATCCTGCAATTCAAAAAATGCCAGTTTACCAAAGACACGACGCGCCCTAATTCTACCTGCGATCGCTACTTCGTCTTCTACTTCTTCGCCAGCAGCAAGATCGAGATATTTTTCCTGTAATTCGACAGCATGATGACTAGATTCCCATTTATAAGCGTAAGGATTTAGTCCCAACTCCTTGATTTGGGCTATCTTCTCAATTCTAGTGGCGCGAATTTCTTCTAAATTAGAACCACCTTGGGGCTTGTTGCGGGAATTGTCTTCTGCCATTACTACCTGTATATTTGTGAGGATGAAATTAATTAAGCTGCCAGTTATACTTTTAATCTTATCGATCGCAAGATAATGCGTTTGATAATTTTGGCAAACAGTATTGAATTATAACGTATCAGAGAGCTTTAACCGAGCCGATTTTGTTTCTTATTTGTTCTTAATCTTGAGTAGAAATTCCTCGCCAATAATTGATTAGCTCAAATCGCATCCGCCGAGATCGCAATCTCCCAACTCACAATCATTACAGTCACCACAGTCCGAAATCAGAAAACTCAAATCGAGCCAATCCCAACAGCTTCCACATTCTTGACTCTTTCTTGTTGGTTTCTGTCTGCGATAATTAGCAGTAGTTTGCAAAATTGTGGCTGCTTGTTGGCAATCGATTAAACGTTGTTGCAATAAAATAGCAGCAGTGCTTAAATCGCGATCGCTTATGCAGTTATAAAAATAGTCGGAACAAGATTGCTGGTTATATAACTTTCTATAAGCACAGGAAAAACCTTTGTGAGGCGAAATGTATAACTGATAGCCTCGAACAAGAAGTAAAATCAATTTCTCGCTCTGCTTCTCCAGTCCCCAAGTCGCTGCTATCTTGGCGATCGCAGTCAAAACCTTGAGTATAAAGGTGATTTTTCCTGGTTTTTGAACCGATGATGCTGTATTCAAGATAAATATATTTAGATCGAGAACTATTGCTTCAAATTTGGCATGACTCAACTCAATTGTCATTGATACTGTGGTTATACCAATTCTCTATAACAATGCACTCTTCTTAAATTTAACCCCTTTGTGCCTCTGCGCCTCTGCGCCTTATGCGAAGCGGTATCCTTTAGGACTGCGTGAGAATAAACTCAAAATATTCAGTGTAGCTTCAAGAAGAAATGGTATTAGTTTCTTCTCGCTATCATTAATGAAAAACCAGATTTTCCGAGAATGTTTGAACAGCAACCAAAATCCATACGCGACAAGGTAGAACGACTAGCTACAGAATCAATTCGCCAACAAGATCCTACTGGCTGGTTTGAACCTTTGTATGCTGCTGCTAGAGGTGATTCTGCTCAAGTACCCTGGGCAAAAAATCAAGCCCATCCTTATTTACAGGAATGGTTAAAAAAATATCCACTCCAAGCCCAAGGAAAATCTGCTTTAGTCATTGGTTGTGGTTTGGGAGATGATGCCGAACTTTTGTCTGGTGTCGGTTATCGGGTAACGGCGTTTGATATTTCTCCTACGGCGATCGCCTGGTGCCAACAAAGGTTTCCCGAATCTGCTGTTAATTATCAAGTAGGAGATTTATTTAATTTAGATCCCCAATGGCAACATAAGTTCGATCTGGTTTATGAATGTCGCAATATTCAGGCTTTACCTTTAAATGTGCGATCGCAAGTTATTAAAGCGATCGCGCCTTTGGTAGCACCTCAAGGAACTTTGTTGGTTATTACTCGTTACCGCAACGATGATACTATCCCCGAAGGACCACCTTGGGCTTTATCCGATCGGGAGTTGTCTTTATTTACTGAGTTAGGTTTATCTGAAATACGTCGCGATCGCTTTATTGAAGGAGAAGAAATTACCGTCGAACAACATCGAATTGAGTATCGTCGTTGATTTTCAATACTTCGTAGAAATTAACTGTGTGGATAGTTCGGATCACAGCCTTCGATTTCAACCATAAATAAGATGTAATCAGTTTAAATAAGCAATTGATAAATATGATTACAACTACTAAAACTCAGACGGTTTCTCGTTCTAACACTCGCAATGATTGGTCATTTCTGCCTACAGCCTTTAGTGCTTTAGCAGGAGTCGGTATTGGTGTGGCGATCGCCAATTATCTGGGCTGGATCTAATTCAACTAATCCACCTAAAAGAGCGCGATCAGAGTAATTTGAGGTATTAGAAGAGTCCACAGATAAACGCAGATAAACACAGATATAGCAATATTATATGATTTGTGAGAAGCTGGACAGCTAGATGTTTTTTGTCATTAGTTCTTGGTCATTAGTTTTATTCTCACATTTGATTCCTGATTGCTATAGGTATTTTCCTTTCCTATTGCACTATTTTAAGTGTGTCAGTCCACTACTTCGTCGAGCATGATATATCCATGTCCCTCGACGAAGTAATCTTCAACTCGCTTCGTCGCCAAATTATTTCCTACCCGATAAATATTTCCAGTCAAGCTACAATAAACGAGTATTGTCTCGCTGTCACTAACTGTTTTGATGTTCGAGAGACAAAAATTTATTTGGTTAGCGATCGCGGGGTTACTCCTAAGCCTTTGTTTTGCCTGTAGGCTCGAAGTTTCTGAGGGATTAAATTCACCACCGCCAAAGCCTCAGACTACGGTTTTTGCTCCAGAGATTTATCTACCACCCCGTAAAGATTTTCGACTGGCGATAATTAGCGATCTCAACAGTCAGTATGGCTCTACAGAATACGAACCCGAAGTAAAGCAGGCGATCGCTTTGATGCCTCAATGGCAACCAGACTTGGTTTTGTGTGGCGGGGATATGATTGCAGGACAAAAAGTAACTCTTTCTAAGTCTCAGATAGAATCAATGTGGACGGCATTCGATCGTCACATAGCTGCACCTCTACGACGGTATAATCTGCCTTTTGGTTTTACTATCGGCAATCATGATGGTTCGGGAGCAATTAAAAACCAAAGCTTAATTTTCAAGCAAGAACGAGATTTAGCCCAGACCTATTGGCACGAACATCAAGATCGCTTAGGTTTAGATTTTGTCGAGGCAGAAAATTTTCCTTTTGATTATAGTTTTCAACAAAATGGTATATTTTTCTTAGTATGGGATGCCTCGACCCAAAATATTTCCGAAGCACAGTTGACCTGGGTTAAGCAAGCCTTAAATAGTGAAATAGCTCAACAGTCAAAAGCCAAAATTGTTATTGGACATTTACCTTTATATCCCGTAGCAGTAGCTAAAAATAAACCAGGAGAATATTTAGCTCAAGGGGAAAAATTGCGATCGCTCCTGGAACAAAACCAAGTTCGGATTTATATTAGCGGTCATCATCATGCTTACTATCCTGGTAAAAAAGGAGATTTAGAATTGCTTCATGCTGGAGCATTAGGACAAGGAGCAAGACAATTAATCAATAGTAATATGCCACCCCATCCTACTATTACTATTGCTGATTTAGAAATTGCCACCTCCCAAATTACCTACACTACCTATAACGCTACTACCTGGAACTTAATCTCCATCGAGGAACTTCCTGCTTCAATTCCAGTAGAGAATGGGTCTATTTTAAGACATGATTTATCTAAATAACCAAAAGAAGAATGCTTATAAACTGTGGGAACTAAAATGTGTCGAACAATAGCGAACGAAAATTTTACAAACAGTCTCTAAAAAAATATTATGAGTAATCCAATTGAAGCACAGATTCTCGAAGCTGAAGAACGACTTGGGCTGGCAATGCTCGATTCCGATGTCAAAGTTCTCGATGAATTGTTGGCACCCGAACTCATTTTTACCAACCATCTCGGTCAAGTTTTAGGTAAGCAAGACGATCTTGCTGCTCATCGATCTGGAAAGTTTAAAATTGAAGTTTTGACACCTTCAGATCGCCATATACAACTAAAAGGTAATGTAGCGATTGTTACTGTTAAAGTGCATTTAATCGGTAGGTATGAAGGTACTAGTTTCGATAATAATTTACGCTTTACTCGTGTTTGGACTCTCTCTTCTAATCAGAATTGGCATATCGTCGCTGCCCATTCTAGTCTTGTAATTTAGCTTTAACAAGCTGGTACTATGAAAGTCGAAATAATTACATGATAAAATTCCGTAAAGCTAATGGAAATGATCTTGAAATGTTGTCGGCGATCGCTAATTAGCACGGATATTATTATTTACTTTGGCTATTATGTATGAGTTATCAATCTAATAATCTCTGGGACTATAAACCTTGGTGGTGTCAGCCTTGGTCGATTATATTAACGGGTATAGCTATTGTTTTTGGTAGCTGGCTGATTTTGCATCTTCTTTGGATTACCATTGGCGTGGCAGTAGTTATTTCTATTTGGTGGGTCTATTTTTTAATTATTTATCCTAGAGCATTTTCCGACTATGTAGCCTCACAGCAACATGAAATAGATGCAAATAACTGAATCTTATCCACCTCCTAGATTACCCAGAGGTGAAAATATTCTACTAATTGCCCTAACGTTGATGATTATGAGGCAGAGGAGACAGTTTGATACTTAAACATCTCCTTCAGCACTAAACCAGGATCTACATACTCGCCGTTATGCTTTAGTACCCAATGTAAATGAGGACCTGTGGTGCGTCCACTCATACCTATACGACCAATTCTTGCCCCTACAGGAATATTTTGTCCCTGAGCGATTTGAATGCCTCCATCTCTGTCGAGCAAATATCTTCCATTAGGATGATTTTCTACATAGCCTTCCATATGACAATAACTATGCGTCCAAGCTCCAGATTGGATAGTTATAGATGTGCCACAGGCAGTATTATCTGACAGGTCAGTAACCTTACCTGCCCACCAATTTCTAATGTAGCTACCACGAGGCGCAGCTAAATCTAATCCATTGTGGAACTGTCGCCGACCATCAATAGGAGAAGCACGATAACCAAAAGGAGAGGTATAAGATTGAAAATTTTCTACGGGAAAAGAACCTTGTTCCCAGACAGTAGATACATCCTGGGCAACTATAGCCTCTTCAGGTAGATCCGATGCTGTAATTTGGTCAATTTTCCAATTTTGCCATCCAAAAGACAACAAAAAAGTTGCGATCGCTATAATCAGCAAGCGATTCCACTGAATTCTAAGTCTGTAAGTCATTTGCCTTGGCTCACTCGATATAATAATTTACGCTTGTCAGCCCTAATTTATGCGCGTTAGTTCGAGGTATGGAAATCGGCTGTAAAAAGTTTTCCATTACACAAATAGCAGATAATAGATAATTTTTAAGTAATTATTAGCAGTTTAGGTTAATAAAATTAACAACATTTCGGCTCAAAGATACTAGCTCGCCTTTATTCAGCTTAATTTGAATATCGGCTACGCCCTAGCTTTCCTGACTTTTTACAAGATGCTCTAATCAGAGATTTCTCGCTATGGAGCAAGCATTTATAGAACCAAGTTGTTGAGAATCAGGCGCGAGAGAATGCTTGGGTAAGATAAGTCTAATAATAAATAACAATCCTTCCCAAATATACTGCCTAATTTTCTGACCAGCAAGATTACACTATAGTATTTATACTGAGCTTTATCATAACTTTTCATTAGCGGTGGCTTCTTTAAAGTTTTAGTGAAGTTCCCCCAAGTAACCAAAACTGATTAAAATACATTCAAAATAAATAGCTATAAATACTTATGAGAATAGACATTATTCCCTTTTCTTTTGAATTAGATACAGTCGATCTGGCAGGTAGCTGTATATGGTCGCTAGCATTGTACATTGGTTTGGATTCGACTAAAAACTGGATCGCAAAACAACTAGAGAGATGGTTTAACTTTGCTGAAGGATGGCTATATACCTCTGTAGAGGAATTTGAAGAGACTCGTCCCGCTAGAGAATCACAAAATGCTTTTTATGCTTCGGTCTTAAGTATTGTTCCCTTTTTAATTGCGGGGGTGGTAGCTAATTGGGCAATCGATCTCAGCTTTGGGGGAGATAGCTGGGCGATCGCTTTGGGTCTGATGACCTGTGCTATCTGTGGTCTATTTGCTCTGGCAGGTCAAGATTATAGAGATATAGAGGACGAGGATTAGGATTAAAGGTCAATATTTCCAGTTCCTATTTCCCAGTCCCCATTGCCAAAAACTTTTATTGAGCTTGAATCAGTAAAAATTTACTGCTTTTACTCGTAGAGCCAAGATTGTCTTACAGGTTTCCAGCTAAGTAACTCGTCTGGTGTGAACCAGAGAGCAATTTCTGTCTGAGCAGTTTCGATAGCATCAGAACCATGAATTAGGTTGCGTCCGATACTGACACCAAAATCACCGCGAATCGAACCAGGGTCAGCAGTTGTGGGATTGGTTGCACCAATCAAGTTTCTAGCTGCACTGACCACATTTTCGCCTTCCCAAGCCATTGCAATCACGGGGGCAGAAGTAATAAATTCAATTAAACCATTAAAAAAAGGTCTTTCTCTATGAACAGCGTAATGCTTTTCCGCTAACTCGCGAGGAACCTGCATCATTTTTAGTCCTACAAGAGTAAAACCTTTGCGTTCAAAGCGATGAATAATTTCTCCAGTTAGATGACGCTGTACGCCATCAGGTTTAATCATGATAAAAGTGCGTTCCATAAATTCCCTCAAGAGTCGGATACAAAATGTCACAAATCTCAGATTAACTTAGATTGTCTTAGTTTGAAAGAACCAGAAACGAGGAATGAGGAGTTTCTAAATCCCCAAATCCCTCGTTTTCCTCATTCCTTCACGACTTAGATTCGTTGTAACGCTCTACTGCAAGCTTAATTAAGCGATCGACCAGTTGAGGAAAAGAAACTCCACTGTGCGCCCAAAGTCGGGGATACATACTGGTAGAAGTAAAGCCTGGAAAGGTGTTTATTTCATTGATAAAGACTTCTTCTGTCTCTTCTAAATAAAAGAAATCAACTCTAGCCAATCCTGCTGCATCGACGGCTAAAAATGCCTCGATTGCCATTTCTTGTATTTGTGAGGTTACTGCATTGGGAAGATCGGCAGGGATATGTAACTGGGCTGCACCTTCGGTATATTTAGTTTCATAGTCATAAAAGTCACTATCAAAGGTAATTTCTCCTGGTACAGAAACTTTAGGATTATCGTTACCCAACACCGCACATTCAACTTCTCTAGCGGTTACTCCAGCTTCGACTACGATCCGGCGATCGTAACTAGCAGCATTGTCTAATGCTTCTTCCAATTCGTCACGCGATCGCACTTTGGCAATTCCTACCGACGAACCGAGATTGGCGGGTTTA
>JASJEI010000498.1 GCA_030064795.1 Pleurocapsa sp. MO_226.B13
CCCATCTTCCCATCTTCCTCTGCCTTCTGTCTGCAAAAATATATTTTTTCTTCACAAGATTCTCAAATTGCTCATTTAACCTATGGATAAATGTAATCTGTGGTCAATAAATATTTGGCATATCCGAAATGTTAGAGCGATTAATTGGTTTTCTGCGCTCGGAATTGAATATCTCTGCCGACGCAATTTCATTGGCACAAAAAAGCGACATTATAGAGCCTCATATTCTACCAATGATTCTTTGGCAATATGGGTTGCTTGACAAAAAACAATTAGACCGTGTTTTTGATTGGTTAGAAGTATCTTAGTAAAGTAATGATGAATAATCTAGAATATATCTACTCCTTCCCTAATGCTAGCACTACCCTCAGAGTCATCGAGCATTTGCGCAACAAATATCAATCGACTTTGAACTCAGTGGCGGTAATTAACCTAGTCGATCGCTGGCTGGTTAAAGCAAGCTTGACTAACTCGATTTCTGAGATGTCGGCTAAAAATCTTCAGGCTTTTTTTAGCGAAATGGGCATTCTTACTAAGCCATCAGCGAAAATAGTTAACGCCCTAGCCAGATTAGATGCAGGAGAATCCCCCACTGCGATTATGAATCGCTATCAGGTGGTTATCGTCGCTCATGGCAAACCAGAAACTGAAGAGATTGAAATTTTTAGAGATCAGATTGTCGATCGATTGGGATATTGTCCGCAGAACATGGCTTGATCGGAGTCAAGAGTCAGGAGTCAGGAGTCAGAAATTGGGGATTAGATTTAAGTGATTTATTAATAGTGGCTACCAAGATTCTGATGATAGAGTCTATTTCTTGAAGCAGTGCTGATTTTTTACTTCAAGGAAAAGAGGACAAAAATTTGATTAAAAAGCCTGATATAGCTTTAAAACTAGGGTTAATGCCCATAAATATGCATCGACCCATCGATCGATCTGAGGTTTCAACAAACAAGGAATTTTAGCGATCGCATTTTTTTTACCTAAGTCTTGACTTAAACCTAACAGCAAAGGTGGCCATTGTTTCAAATTCAAAGTTATGGATAGTATTTTCGCCGTTAAGCTCGTTTAAAGGATCTTTAAGGCTATTAATCTGCTCGATATAGCTATTTTTCCCAATTGCCAAAGGACTAATCATCGGTGCGGGACAGCGACGGGTACTAACGGTAATCACTCCTTCAAAATAGTCTGGGTGAGGTAAGTTTGTATTGCGTTTCGCCCCATTGGGTTGCATATAGGTATACAGAACGCTTTTGAGTAGAGCATCAAGGCGTTTTTTGCGTTCGTCTTTGTCTATAGCCTAATCAAAACTATGAGGATTGTAGCCGATGCGGAAGGCTTCCAGATTTAAGACAGTGGCATACAAGCCAGAACTAACTTGGGTGTTGTAACTAATATGATTATTTGTTTTGGTTGAAACTCATATAATCCCAATTGCGGGACAAGAAATTAGCCAAAATCTGTTGACTGTTGACTGTTGACTGATACAAAACGGAGAGAGGGGGATTCGAACCCCCGTCAGGTTTTACCCTGAAATAGTTTTCGAGACTACCGCATTCAACCACTCTGCCATCTCTCCAGATAGATATAGAGTCTACTGAATTATTTTACTGAGGTTTGGCGAAGATTGGCTAAATACTTTATTAAAAAATGTTGTTATCTAGTGTTGTTTTGGTTTTGTTGAATCCATCTTGGGGTGTCCAAGTAATTGAACCGTCTTGTTTGAGATTGAAATAGTGGGTATTTTCTAAATTCCGCCGAACAACTGGTTGCGATCGCTGGGCTGTAATTATGGTTTGAGGACGAAATTCTAGCCATTCTGGTGGTATTTTCGCGCTAATTAAAATAATCGGTTTTGGGGATAATTGGCTTTGTAGAGTATAGGGAATTCGATTCTTAGACGCTGATTTACTTGATATTAGCCAAATTTCAGCTTTAGTTTCGATTTTTAATCCTGAAAACTCCCTGTCAAAAGCTATTTCTAGAGAATTAGTTTTAATCGTTCGCTCTAATGTTCTAATCTTGGCTCGATCGCTATTGGTGGCGAGCGTCTGTTCTGAATTGTAATTTAAAATCTTCTCAATTGATAGGCGATCGCTCAGTTGCCTCCAGTCTGAAGCGGTGTTTGGCTCTAAATTGATAAAGTAATCTAGATGATTGATGCCTTGTTTGGCAAGAAAAGGCAACACGGTATATTTTAAAGCTTTTGAGTCGCCACTATTAATTAAGATTACTTTTCCCCGATCTTGAACCACAATTACTGGTTCTGGTTGAGTTGGTAAGACGGTAATTTGAGTGAGATTGAAGTGTCTGTATCCAATCGGAATGGTAATTATGACGAAGACAAATAATAATACTAGCCACCAGCGTTTGCACCACCATTGATTTAACCAAACTAAGAGCAACAGTCCATAAATTGTTAATAAAACGCCAATAGAAATTTGTCCGATCGCCCAAGAACTTCCAGGTAAGTTAACAAAGAAATCAATTATGGCAATTAGTAACTGAGTGGGATAAAACAATAAAGAAGCGATCGCACTACCAACCAGGGGCACGATTAAAGCGGCGATCGCACTAATCATTCCTCCTAAGCTAATGACTGTAATTAGAGGCGTGGAGATGATATTGACCGCTACACTATAAGTAGCAACGCTATTAAATACATAACACAGTAGGGGTAGCACCCAAATAGAAGCAGCCAAGGGTACGGCAATCAAAGTGGCGATAGTCGGCGGAAGCCAATCGAGTCTGGCTTGCAATCCTGGCATAGTAACGATCAAGCCAAATGTTGCCAGAAAACTGAGTTGAAAACCAAGATCGCCAATTAATAAAGGATTAAATAATAAAATAATTGTTGCTGCAACTAAGAGAGAACCCAAAGGCTTGACTTTAGTCTCCATAGCCAAAGCAAGCAGTACCGCGCACCCCATCAAGCAAGCCCGCAATACTGAGGCTTGAATACCCGTTAAACCTAAATAAATAAATAGAGTTCCTATTCCGATCGCTAATCGAGGTTGAGTCGGAAAACGATTGGTTAACTTTAAAATTAACCCCAATAATAAAGAAACGTGAAAGCCCGATGCAGCCAAGACATGAGCCAGTCCAGCTTCAATAAAGCGATCGCGAAGATCTGTAGGTAAGTCCACTGCTTTACGTCCCAAAACCATCGAACTAACTAACTGTCCTGTAGGACTACCCAATCCCCGTAAATGACTCCGTACTATCCGCCTGCGTAGCTTCCACCACCCCCATCCAGGTTCAGCATCGCGATCGAAAATTACTTTAAATCCTTGCATACCGGCAAAGATACCCTGACGAGCGAGATAGTTCTTAAAATCAAATCCACCAGGATTATTAGCGGGTTGGGGTAAATATAAAATTCCTCTGAGTTGGATCTTTTCTCCTAGATTAATTCCCGTTCCTTGAAGCAAGGGAACAGTTACATAAAGCTTTCCCGATACCTGTTGTTGTTCTCCAATTTCTTTCGCTTCCAACCGAAACCGAAGCTTTTGACTGGCATTTAATCTCGGTTCGCTAACAACCTTTCCCGCTACTGTGACTATCTCCCCATTTGAGGCGGTGACTCGATAGCTAATGTCGTTACTATCTGGCTGCGGGATGCGTAACTGAAAATAGATTACCGCCAAGATGGCGATCGCAGCTGTAGCAAACCATACCCTAGAGGATATTTTGCTGGTTTTGTGTAAAGCGATCGCGCTAAGTATAGTTAATCCGCTCGATCCTGCTATCAAAAGAAATAATTGTTGTCCTGTCAAACTAGAACTCGAACCAGCAACCAGATTAGCAGACAGCAAACCGACTATATATGCCAAACAAATAATTATCCAACTGTTGCGGTTCATGGACTATGAATTTCAAAACAATGCATCCCAGTAAAACACATCGCTTTGATTTATGCATCTCGATCGAACTATTACCAATTACATAAGTTCGAGATAGATTAGCCAGCAAAGATGAATAGACAGTATGCATAAAAACAAGTCTTTGTGATCTGAATTGTTGCTTTTTTAATAAAACTTAATATAATGAAAAAAGAAGTAATAAGTAGATGTGCCTAAAAAATGGAAAATTTTCAAATTCCCTGGCTGACAGCCATAATCGCTTTACCCCTGATAGCTTCTCTACCCATACCATTTATTCCCGATAAAGACGGAAAAACGATTCGTTGGTATGGCTTGTTTGTAGGACTAACCAATCTCACCCTGATCGTTTATGCATTCTGGGAACACTATAGCCTCAACGCTACGGAGCTTCAGTTATCAGAAACATATGCTTGGATTCCTCAACTGGGATTAAATTGGTCAGTAGGTGTAGATGGAATCTCAATGCCTTTAATTTTGTTATCTGGTTTAATCACCACTTTAGCGATTTTGGCTTCCTGGAAAGTAAATCACAAGCCCAAGCTATATTACTTTTTAGTTTTAGTTCTCTACAGCGCGCAGATTGGTGTGTTTGCTGCTCAAGATCTATTGCTTTTCTTCCTGATGTGGGAAATCGAGTTAGTACCTGTTTATCTGCTCATCTCTATCTGGGGCGGAAAAAAGCGTCTCTACGCAGCCACTAAATTTATTCTCTATACGGCATTAGCATCAATATTTATCTTGGTAGCAGGTTTGGGTCTAGCTTTCTATGGCGACAACATTACTTTTAACATTGCCGAACTAGGTTTAAAAAATTATCCCTTATCTCTAGAACTGTTAGCCTATACTGGATTCTTAATTGCTTTTGGAGTCAAACTACCTATCTTTCCTTTACATACTTGGTTGCCTGATGCTCATAGTCAAGCTTCTGCGCCTATCTCAATGATTTTAGCGGGAGTCCTTTTAAAAATGGGTGGTTATGGTCTAATTCGCTTTAATATTGAAGTTTTACCCCATGCCCACATCAAATTTGCTCCTTTACTTGTAATCTTGGGTGTAATCAACATTATTTATGGTGCATTTACAGCATTTGCACAAACCAACCTCAAACGCCGTCTGGCTTCTTCTTCTATTTCCCATATGGGTTTTGTCCTCATCGGTATAGCTTCCTTCACAGACTTAGGTCTAAATGGAGCAGTGTTACAAATGTTATCTCATGGTTTAATTGCTGCTGCTTTATTCTTCCTCTCTGGTGCAACCTACGATCGCACTCATACCTTAATGATGGACGAAATGGGCGGTATGGCAAAAGTAATGCCTAAAACATTTGCCCTGTTTACTACGGGTGCAATGGCTTCCCTCGCTTTACCTGGGATGAGTGGTTTTGTCGGCGAATTAACTATCTTTTTAGGAATTGCCACCAGTAATGTTTATAATCAGTCTTTTAAGGTAGGAATTGTCTTTCTGACTGCGGTAGGTTTGATCTTGACTCCAATTTATCTGCTTTCGATGTTGCGCGAAGTATTTTACGGAAAAAGCAATCCTACTCTCAAAATTAATAACTTCCAAATGGATGCTCAACCCCGTGAGATCTTCATCACTGCTTGTCTGCTGCTTCCTGTAATTGGTATTGGCTTGTATCCCAAGTTAGCAACCACTAGTTACGATGTGAAGACAAGTGAAATTGCTTTCAAAGCTCGTTCCGCTTTGCCAGTAATCGTTCAGCAGCAAGCTAATAACAACTCTGGTTTTCTCTCTAACCTACCATCTTTAAACGAGCAGCTAGTATTAACTGCACCCCAACTTCGATAAGGAATCAACAGAAAGTTTCAATTAGGCACATTTATCCATAACTACAACCCATAACTCTTTTGAGAAGACCTGCGCTATGAATAATATAGTTCGGGTCTTTTTATTGCTTTTGGTCTGCAACGAGCGATCGCTTTTTTTCCATAGCAATCTATTAAAAATTCTTCTGTTAGCTAAAATTACGTTTATTTTATTAAGGCAATCTTACTATACTTAATATATATAGACAAAACACAATAAAACTTTAACAAGTTGTCAGCTAATTGTTGTCTTACATACTGTAATTATCTCTATCGACATTTATGCAATCAACTCCAAATCTAGATCGATTTATTCCCGACTCTCTAACAAAAATAGCCTATCAAGGCTTTCAAGAAAGCAAAAAAGTCTTTGGCTTTCTTCATAAACAAGTAAGCGATCGCCTGACTAATACAGTTGTTCCAGAACAAGCCAACAAAAGCCAGCCTCTATCTCCCGAAGTATTTGAAAAGCTGCAAGTAAGATTGAAGGCACTAGAAGAAAAAGATTGGCAGGATGCACGGGATGGAGTTTATCCAACCAGTTTACTGTTTGATAATCCTTGGTCTGACTTTTTCCGTTATTATCCCGAACTATGTCTAGATATGGTCAAAATTTGGGAACGCCTACAAAAAAAAGAATTTCAAAGATTTGATGAATCAATCGATCGCGTCGGTTATCCTAACTACTATCTCCAAAATTTCCACTACCAGACAGACGGTTATCTGAGTGATATGTCAGCTAACCTTTATGATTTGCAGGTAGAAATTCTCTTTAACGGTGCGGCCGATGCCATGCGTCGCCGTATACTTGCCCCTCTCAAACAAGGTTTAGAAGCTTTTACAACAGTCCCTCCCCAACAAATAAAAGTTTTAGATATCGCTTGTGGTACGGGACGTACCCTACGGATGATTCGAGGAACTTTATCTAAAGCCGCTTTGTTTGGTACGGATTTGTCTCCTGCTTATCTGCGTAAAGCCAATCAATTACTTTCTGAGATTCCTGGAGTGTTACCTCAACTACTTCAGTCGAATGCAGAAGAATTACCCTATTTAGATAACTATTTTCATGGCTTGAGTTCGGTATTCTTGTTTCACGAACTACCAGCTTCCGCCAGACAAAAGGTAATCGACGAAGCGTTCCGTGTCTTGCAACCAGGTGGTGTCTTTGTCATTTGTGATTCAATGCAGGCGGTAGATTCTCCTGACTTTAAAGCGATGATGAATAACTTTCCCGCTATTTTTCACGAGCCTTATTACCGTCACTATACAACCGATAATCTTGAAGAACGTCTTACAAAGGCAGGATTTACTAATATTCAGGTGGAAAACCACTTTGTGAGCAAGTACTGGACTGCATACAAACCCCTAGGATAAAAAAATCAAGGATAAATTACATTGCTAAAAAATCACAGTCCCACTCAATTACTACGAAGTGTGGCTGTGATTCTCTTGAGAGAGTGAAGTTAAACTAGAATTAGAAGACAAAATGTAGACGAGCGGTTAGTAACAGTGAATGAACGTTTTAGTAGAATACTTCAATACAATACTTCTGGTGTAGGCTGCTGGGTTAGTATAATCGTTTTTGCTCTAGTGGTGGGGAAAATCGGTTTAGGTGGGGTAATTAGTGGCTTTTTGATTTTAATCGCCTTGTTATTTACTGTCCCTGTAATTGCCTTTTGGGGGTTTCAATGGTGGTTGAAACGCAAACTAGTCCACGATCGCTGTCCAGTATGTAGCTACGAATTTACTGGATTTAAAAATACTGAATTTAACTGTCCCAATTGCGGTGAAAGTTTAGAGATAGAGGGCGATCGCTTTACCCGTCTGACTCCTCCAGGAACAATAGACGTAGATGCGGTAGAGGTATCCGTTCAACGTATTGATGAAGGAAATTAAGTTATTTAAGATCGATATCTCTGTTAGTTACTAGTAGATATATCCAGAACAAACTGATGTTGGCTACCAGAGCGATCGCCAATATAAATTTGATAGTTACCTGGTTCCCAGACACCAGAGATTTCGGGTTTTAAACCCGATACTTCATCGCCCAAAACGCAAAAGCTATCTCCTGGGTTGGGCCCCAAAACCAGTAATGTAGGTTGACCTCCAGTCGCTTGAACTGTTAAGCGCATATAGTCAATTCTCTGTGCTAGATTTATTTGATGATTGGGACGATTGGCAATAAAACCACAACCTTGACTGTCAATTGAACCACCAGTCTGACCTCGAATAGTCCGATTAGCTTGAGCCAATTTAGGATTAGTTTCCGCTCTACTTAACTTAGGATAAATAGATAGTATGGCAATAGCCAAAAGTAAGGTATTGACAAGCTTGTATTGAAATAAGTAGTGGATCATTTTTAAATCAGAAAAATAGAATGTAGCAATCGTAATTGTAAGTCGATTGAGCTTGGTACCTAGAGATAAAGCCAGCTGAAAATTAAATAATAAGTATATGAATCGATTCTATTAGATATAAAGACGTAATTACACGTCTGTTGTTCCACTTAGACAATAGTCATATTTCAGTATTTTCAACTAGAACTAAGATGAAGATTTTGTAAATAACTAAGTTGGCTAAAAATCAATAGTCGGGTAAATAACTATCCTATTATAATTGTCGTCTCGATTTTCTTTAGTTATCGATCTTTAGTCATTAGTTTTTTGCTGCTTAATTGAGAATTGCTATCTTTGCTTGAGGTAATAATCAAAGTAGGAAAATACTCCAAGATAAATTTAAATAAATGTAGCGATTGTTGACTTTAATATTTTGATAATTTGTCGATCGCGATGTAAAAACTTAATTTCTGAACTTATTGTTTTATGTCAAATAAAAATTTGATAATTTATTGGAGAATAGCTAATACTATTGCACCAGCTGTAGGTTGGTTAATAGGTACTTAAAAATCGCTTGTCCCCGTTGGAGATGAAAATTAGCCACTTGAGACCAACCTTTTTTGGGTCACCAGAACCAAAAATCTTTTTTGACTCGAATTCGATAATGCCAGTTTAATTGTGTTTTGAGATAGCGTAGTAGTTGACCATCGGTAAACCCCCTATCGGCTAATAAAACAATTTTGACCTTCCTAGGCATTAGTCGTGAGACTGGTTTGAGTAAATCTCTATAAGTTGATCGAGCAACACTACTACTGTCATGTTCGATAACTCTCCAGGCTACAGGAATGCCTCGACCTCGATGAATAACGCGCTTTCCGAATCAGACAATATTGATTCCATAGCAGACTGGTATCGAGACTCAAATCAAGAACTGATTCTTGCCACTGAGCTAAAACTGATTGAATTATTGGGCTGTAAAGTCGCTGCACATTAATTCGAGGGTTATTGAGCCATCTGGCAAATCTTCTTTGAGTACTTTGAGCATATTGGGCTTTAGAGTTAACGGTCATTATCCATCTGGTTAAGTTAACGCTACCTTCAGCAATTAGTCCGACAACCATCCAGGCTAAGACATAGATATGGCGTATATCCTTCCATTCAGCAGTTTGACTTAAAAATTTGACCAAGGCATGATGAAGACGAGAGGCTTTTTTCATTTTAGTATTCTGGTCTTGTTTGCTTAAAGTTCAGAATACCGCCTCTTTTTCCTCTTGTTAAATTCTTTCTCTTCTCCTTGATGACTACTTTTCAACCATTTCTTCTTTAACTTTTGTCAGTCAACCAGGCGATCGCACTGTTGATTTTAGCGTGAAGCTGCACCTTCTGTATTTTCTGGTTGTGCTTCCTCTAGCGGAGGTTGAAATAAAATAGTAAGCTCCACATTAGCAGTTGCTACTGATTTTGGTAAAGAAGTAAATACAATCAAAGAAATAATCAAACTTAAATTATTGTCCAAGTTCTTAAAGTATTTAATTCTTTTAAAGACCTTCATTTTTTTCTCGAACTTTTAATAGTGGACAAAGCACTCATACCAAATCCTGTTTACATAGAATACTTATCGGTTAAATCGTTAAACCCTGTAGAGACGACCCCTCTTTATCTCCCCTGAAAGGGGAGACATCAGTCGTCCCTCCTAAAAGGAGGGAATGAGGGAGGTGAGAGGGGTAGGGAGAGGTACTACGTCTCTACTATTACGTCTCTACGAACGATTTTTTGGTACTTTTTGGTAATTGGATTTCGTATCAAATCTTATTTATTGCGAATAACTATACTTTTTTCTAGCCTCAGTTTTGCCTCTGACTTTTCACGGCATCTCTGAAACCCCCTCCAGAACTGGATTTCCTCCCAAGGCTTATTTTCAATAATTTTGGCTTAATGACAATCGATAACGGGAAAATAAGCCTTGGGGAATCGGTGGTTTAGCGATCGCTTTAT
>JASJEI010000499.1 GCA_030064795.1 Pleurocapsa sp. MO_226.B13
GGTTCTCGCTTCATCGTCCAAATGCAGGGACTACCACCTGACAATTCACCCTGCCACAGAACTACAAACCCATGTTTCTGATAGAAACGGACAGCTTGTTCAGTAAAAGTAGCAAGGTAACATGACACACTTTCCCTATCTGCCTGTTCAAAAACGGGTTGCAAAAGTAAACTACCAATTCCTTGCCCTCGATCGCTAGGTGCAACGCCCAGTAAACTCAGAGTCCAGTGAGGTTCAGTCATTTCATCAGACTCGCGTTCAATTAAGGTAGAGAATAACGATAGGCATCGCCCTAGTCTGTGCCAACCAACTTTCCCAGGCAAGGCAAATAACATCGATAAAACTTGCCAAATATTCATCTCAGATTTTCCTGGGGGTATCCAAGCTGCCACACCCTTAAGATCGTCTGCGGTTGTATAAATATGGTTGTACGGCTGGCAATTACGCAAGCCCATCTTACAAAACCATTTGAGGGCATCCACATTAACTCGTGCTTGTTCTGCCTCTCCAATCCCAAGGTAGCGAAACATGGGGTCTTGATTAAATGCTTGAGCAAGAATTTCACTAGCTCGATCTATTTCGGGTGACTTGAGAAGTACAATATTAGAATTCATCATAGTTTCACCATAGTAATTCGTTCATAAACTTACAGCCGTTTTCAGTTGAATAGACTCCGTTGTTAACTAACTAGTTCGTAGCTATTAGCTTTTAGCTTCTAATGAAGTCAGATTTCTGTGGTCTACCCAAATGAAAAGCGCAGTAATAATAGTTACAAGCCATAACAGCTAAAATTCTCCACATATTAGTTTTTCTTTGTTCGACTATGTAAAAATTTGAACTGTATCTAACGATTGAGCGCATTAATGACTTCTTTACTTGCGCGTTCTGCGGATTGTAGTGCGCCTTCGATATAACTCCGCCATTCTGTGGCTGTTTCAGTGCCAGCAAAGTGAAGAGGAGCGCGGGATGTAGTTAGTGTGTCTTGCCAATTTATCCACTCCCCAATTGCTCTACGAGAAGCATAGCCACCACACGACCAAGGTTCTGATATCCAATCCATTGAAACAAAATATTGAGGTGACGCTGGTGCTTTTCCCAGTATTTTTTGAATATAAGTCATAATTATTGTCTGGCGAGTTTCGCTATCTATTTGACTGAGACTTGCAGCAGAAGATCCACTAGCAAAAGCAACTAAAATGCCTGGTTCTCCAGCTTTGTTAGAACTATCTACTAGAAAATCAATTGGTTCTCCAGGGGTATCAGCAGTACCGCTTAATCCTAAATCTCGCCACCATGCGCGTTCGTAAACGATAATGTTTTTGATTATTTGTCCTAATAGTAATTTTTTGGGTCTTCGATCGAGTTGGTCAGCAAACTCATTATCAAAAGATATTGTTTCCATCAGTTGAGGTGGTAAAGCAAGGATGATACGTTTGCCATAAAATTCTTCTCGGTCTGTAATTGCCCGAACCAATTGACCATCATATTTTAGAGAGCGCACTGGGGCAAGAAGGTGTACGCAGTTACCAAGTTCATCCGCCATTTTTTGAGAAATCGTCTGAGTGCCTTTTTCCAAAAATTCATGTTCTGCGGTTTCTAGCTGTCTTAACCCGCCAATTGAAGCAATTTGTTGTAGCACCTCTAAGGGAGAAAAGCGATCGCAACTGGTACAAAGTCCAGATTCCGTAATATAATGCCAATATTGTCGTGCTTCTTGAGATAAGACATTTTTTGCTAGCCAATCGTTAAAGGAGATACTATCTAGTTGCTTTGCTTTTGGATGTCGCCACGGTTCAGTTACAGAAAGTGTTTTCGCAATTCGATCGAGCCTCCAACCAATTTGCCAAATATCAAGCTTACTCATCAAAGATACTTGAGGCATTTCACCCGATATTCTTTGCAGATGTTCGCCCACTTTAATGATGGAATCGCCTTTAGTGTGAGTCATAATCGTATTGAGATTATATTTTTGCACTAAAGCAGATATTCGTCGCTGATGGGGACTAATCCACTGCGCTCCTAAATCGATGGTTGTTCCATTTGCCAAATTTTGACTCAAAGCCCTTCCGCCGACTCGATCTCGCGCTTCAAGAACAGCTACAGATAGCTTTGCTTGTTGTAATAATTGTGCTGCGTACAGCCCCGAAAAGCCCGCACCTACCACCAAGACATCAACGACATTGTTTCTTTTAGTGGTAAGGTTATCTCGTTTTTGATTAGACATCAGTTTTCTCCACTGTGAGACAGAATAAAACTCAAAAATAGGAATAATCTAAATCGAACGATCGTTATAAATTAAGGTAAATTAGAAACTGGGGGATTTTCTCCTCCTAATAAAATTGCTGTCTGTACCTGCAAGTTGGTCAGATCGGCAACTTTTTGGCTATCTTCAGGGGTAAGACGAATTTCGACTTCTACTACACGGCGATCGAGATTTTCTCCTGGTTGGTTGCTAAAAACGTTCTGACGAGTCACCTGTAAACCAATTTCGCTGACTGTACCCTGTAATTCTTCCGATAACGCTTCACTGGTAACGAGTGCAGTCTGTCCTAAACTTACTCGATCTATATCGGTTTGATAGACTTCTGCAACTACCACCATTTGCTCGGTTTGTCCTAGTTCGGCAATACCATGTTCTTCGTCGATAGTTTCCCCAGGGTGGGTATGAATTTTAAGAATTTGTCCTGCTATGGGAGTACGCACGTAAGCTTGAGCTAGTTCGGTTTCGGCTTTTTTGACAGTAGCGATCGCCCGTTCGACTTCTGCCTGTGCTGTTTCTACATCTACGGGACGAACTTCGGCAATGCGGTCTAAAGTTGCTTTAGCTGATGCTATTTGTGCTTCTAGGGTGGTAATAGTTCTATTTTCCGTTGCTAGTGCTTCTTCTAATTGAGCTTGTGCAGTTTCCCAAGCTAGGCGTTTGCTATCTCGTTCGGAAGCTGAAATTGCTCCATCTTGATATAAAGACTGATAACGGTCATACTCTGCTTTGGCAGTACGAACTTCTGACTGCCAACGATTAATAGTTGCCTTTTGTGCCTTAATTTGTCCTTGTAATTCCGCTTCTAGTTGAGTAATTCGTTTTTGTTGAGCGGTAATTTCCCCAGTTTTTGCACCAGCTTTTACTTGTGCTAGTTTCGATCGAGCAACTTTAACTTCTTGCTGTGCTTCTTCTAAGGCGGTTTGGAGTCGATCGCGACTGGCCAAAGTCGCTACAATTTGACCAGCTTCAACCCGATCTCCCCGCTTAACTAAAAGTTGAGCAATGCGATCGCCATTTAATGCCAAAGGCGCAAATAAATTGATTACTTCGCTTTCTGGCTCTAGTCTCCCCAAAGCTGTCACTTTTTTGAGAATGGTTGCAGTTTCTAGTATTGGAGATAACTTATCAGCTTCTAGTTGCTCTGATTGGGAAACCTCCCAGAGGACAGTTGCACCACCAAGCATTGTCGCAGTAACCAGAAGTCCCATTAGCCACCGTTTTGATGATTTGGAAGAGGTAGAAGTGTTCATGTTGAAACCTCTGATAATGAGGGGTTAAAGTTGTAAATTATTTCTTTCATTTTTAATGATATCTAACATTCGTTATAAATAAAAATTCACTTAAAAGAATTTAACGTCGCTTCACGATGACCTCACGGGAGAATAGAAGCCCCGATCTTTTAAGTCGGGGAGGAAATTCGACGGGAGCAGTTTTAACTGCCGTGATAACAGTACTGATAACCATCTTTTTTATGTATATGAGAACAATACTTGTAGCTGATTCCAGCGACTCTACCTGTATTTGTTGAAATATCAAAACTACCAGAAGCACGAACTAATACACGACCAATATAAGTTCCGATTTTCTTCCCTTTAGTGACAATTGCTTTGACAATATCTCCAGTCTGAAAACTCTTGTGAATTTTTTGATTAGTCCTATGTCGAGTAGGGAATCCATATTTATTTGTTCCACACATTTGCCTGTTCCCATGACCAGCACATTGAATCAGCAATGGTTGATTGGTTAATATTTCTAATTGAACTGTATCTCCCACGCAAGCTGCATCAAGCCAGTGAGTTTTTCTTAACCTTTGTTGAGTACGATTAAATTTAGTTTGTCCGACCGTTCCAGTAGTTACAGGTAAACCTGTTTCCTTGAGAGCATTAAACAATTTCCAACGAGTAGAATTAACAGCAGCAGCATCCTTAAGTGGTGCTTTTACCTGAGCTAAGATTTGTTGTAAAACACTTGGTTTATCAGCCAAAAAATCTCTAATATCTTGATTAGATTTAGTCTGGTTGCAGGGGATACAGGCAATAGTTAGATTAGAAATCCTATTGCTGCCATTTTTTGACTTAGGCTTAATATGCTCAATCTCTAATGGAACATTTTTTGCTCCACAATAAGCACAAGTTCTGTTGAATTTCTCCAGTAAATATTCTCGAACTTCGTATTGATAAAGAGTTCCCTGCTGATACTCAACTCCTGATATTTCAGGATGATCGAGTTTTTGGGGATCAAACTTAACTAATTCCATAGCTATGGAATTAATAGGGCAAAGTTTAATTAATCGCTTAACCCAAGTCATGGTAGTTAAAACTCGATGTTCTAAACTTGGTGCTAACCATCCTTTTTCTCTGTTTCTGTTGAAAAATCTTGGTTTTCTGTACCTAGTTTTTCTTCCTCTACGTCCTCTTCTGAGTGAGCGTCTAGATTCCAAATCGTCTTTTATTTGTTGTCCTCTATGGCTTAACTCAGCAGCCCAGATAAGTTGATGATCTTGTAAGATTGCTATGCCAGTGGTAATAGATCCTGGATCTAATTTGAGTTGATATGGTTTAACCTTTTTGAGTTCTACTGCCTTCTTCAATATGATGGTGAATGGGTACTGTCGATAAACAGCAGCTTTACCTGCTCTCAATAGCTTTTTAGCTATTGTGGGAGAGCAAGGTTCTAATGGTTTTTTGTTGGTATCTAGTACAAATACGTGGTTAGACATTTTTGCGCCTGTTCTCCATTAATGGATAAAGTTTGCCTCGTCAATCTTTAGCCTCGGTACTGTCCAAAAAGCACTGGTTTAATCTCGATAAGCCTGTTTAACTTTTTGGTTATAGAGCCTAGAACTGGCTAGCATTCTAGGGTATGAACGTTAACTCTTGGGCTAAAGGGAGTTCTTGAGATAAGAGCTGAGACTGGTCAGGTACTAGGTTTGCAAGCCTCCGTTTTATAAACGGAGGTAGATGCTCCTACGAGATTCCTGACTGATATATCCAGTTGAACAGAAAAAGAACACCTACAAGAAACAGTGGTCCAGAAATTACCCAACTCCCGCCTCCGCTCGTAATCAAATAGAACAACGCCAAAGCGATGAACAGGAACGCCCCAACCCCCTCCCACCGCCATGCAATGACTAACGCGATGACAACGAGATAAGTTGGGACTAGGTGGATGAGCAGGGCAAGAATTGTTTCTCCAAAGCCATAACCTTCACTGAATACATCTAAGGCGAACATACTCAAAAATATTGCGAAAAGAATGCACAGAACCCTTGGAGTCCAGAAGAGAATTCGCTTGGTGGTCGTATTCATCGGTTTATCCTTCCTAAAGGTAATCTCCGTATATCTCTATAGTAGCGATCGCTATTTTTGTAAATAAGCAGTAAGCATTTGAGCTAGTAATTTTATTTGCTCCTCAAAGTTAACTAATTCTGGAGTATAGGTTAGTTGCAATATCAAACCATCGATCAGACAACAGATATGATTAGCGATCGCGATATTATCTGTACCAAGAGACTTCATCATTTCTTCTTGATAGCGTTGGTAAGATTTTTTAATGGCTTCAACAATTTGCTGTTGTTCTAAGTCTGGCTGTTGAATGAAATTGATAAATAGTAAAGTTTGCTTGCGAAAATAGTCTTCATTCTTAACGATAAACTCACCAAGAGCTAACACTTTTTCGTGTATTGTCTTTAAATCTAGCCGGTCAATTTCTTGATTCGCATTCAGAATATCTTGTTCGGTTATTTCCTCGATCAGTTGTATGAATAACTCTTCTTTGCTGGAAAAATAATGATACAGTGTTCCAGTAGACACACCAATTTCTTTAGCGATCTGTCGCATGGTTAGCGAGCCATATCCTCTTTGGGCAAACAAATCGAAACATTTGGTCAGGAGTTCTTTACGATAGCGATCGTGGTCAACAATTTTAGGCATAAATATAAACTAGATTACACTTTACTATACTATAATTATAAATATATCTAACGTTCGTTATAAAAAAATGATTGGAAAAAATCAATATTATTGATTAGTGGGACGCGATCGCCGTTCAAAAATTAATAATGGACAATGGATAATAGACGATTACCTAACAAGCCAACTACTCTGGAATAGGAAGAGCTTGTTTAATAATCTTGAGAATTACCGTTTCTTCAGGATTTAAATCATTAGTTGCCGATTTTGAATCTGCTGCTTGAGACATTAACTTTAATAGAGAGCCATCTTGATAGGCTTCGACAATAGTAGGATGGACATAATATTTACGGCAGGTTGCGGGACGATTTCCTAGTTGATTGGCAACAATTTTAATCGCCTGGGTGATCTTCTTTTGAGCTTGTTGTTCCGAATCAAATTCACCCAATTCATATAGCTCGATCGCTGCTAATAAAGTACCAGCCCAAGTACGAAAGTCTTTAGCAGTAAACTCTTGTTCGGTTATTTGCTGTAAATATTCGTTGACATCTGCCGAATCAACAAATTGACGCTCTCCCGATTCATCATAGTATTTAAAGATTTCGTATCCAGGTATTTCTTGGCATTTTTTAATGATATTAGCTAGTCTGCGATCCTGTAATGCGATCTCATGCTCGACACCGCTTTTTCCCCGAAACTCAAACTTGACTTTGCTACCCTTAATTTCTACATGGCGATCGCGTAAAGTAGTCAAACCAAAAGAGCGATTTTGTTTAGCATAGCGATCGTTGCCGACTCTAATCAAGGTAGTTTCCAATAACTGCACCACTGCTGCTAATACCTTTTCTCTAGGTAAACCATGTTTGCGCAGATCTCTATCTGTCGTTTTTCTAATTAAAGGTAAAGATGCCCCAAACAACAGCATTCGATTAAACTTATGCTGGGAGCGAATCTTGCGCCATTCGGGATGATAAAAGTATTGTTTGCGCTTTTTAGCATCTCTTCCTGTCGCCTGTAAATGTCCGTCGGGTAAATGACAAAGCCGTACATCGGTTAAAGCGGGTGGGATGGTCAAAGATTTAAGACGCTCTAATTCGTCTTCATCAGTAATGCGATCGCCACTGATATAAAGATAGCTAAAACCACGACCGACTTTTTGACGTTTGATTTGTAAGCTGTCGGCCCTAACATATCTCAAACCAGCTATTTCAGCCGTTTTTTTTGGCTCTAAATCTAAAACCTCAACAACCTTGCGATCGACTATTTTATCTGCTGCTAACATAGCAATTGGTTAGTAGTTAGTAGTTAGTAGTTAGTAGTTAGTAGTTAGTATCCGCGAATGAACTGATTATTCGTACAGTCGTTAGTTCGGGGTTCGGGGTTGTCTTCTCCATCTCCTCTATCTCTCCACCCCTTCCAACCTCCCCCATTCCTTACCCCTCATTCTTCAGCGGATCGCAACCCCAATTCATCAGAGAATACCGCCAAGGAGTTTCCTCAACATCTCCAGAGGGTTTTTGAGCGAGGTGACGATGAACATAACCCACCACTTTTTTCATGTGTTTGAAGTCTTTTTTCTTATAATCAAACCGATCTTTATTTAAAATCTTGATAATTTTTTTGCCAGATTCGCGCCCTTTAATTTTGCCTTGTTTATCTTTTTGACCGACAGAATTACTTTCCTTTGTTTTTAGCCATTGCTTAATTTCTGAAGCGGACATATTTACAGCTTCCTGAAATTCTTCTAGTATTTCTTGTTGTTTTGGCTTGAGTTTGCTGTCATCTTCAACCAAAGATAGAGATTTAGCTCGATGAGAGCTTAAATTGCCCGTATTGTCGTTTTCTACCAGATAACGCGGTTTCTTTTTAGTCGCCTTAACGGTACGACCATTAACCGTAATAGATTCAGTTATCTTTTCAGTAATTTCTCCTGTAGTCTCTCCCTTACCAACTTTCCACTTAACGCGATCGCCTTTTTTTAGTTTGGTTGCCATGCCTTTAAATTCTTGAAAAAATTTGATTACCTAAAATTACATCTACTCATAATCGATAGTTTTCAAGACATTTACCTCTTCTGGAAGACTGATTTTTTGATTATCTATGCAAATAATAGACAAACATCAATTCGTTCAGACATTACAACCATAGTGGGATGTATCTAGGATGGAAGGTTTGCATACTAATACTAATAGTTGTGATAACCAAATTTAGTTTGAATGAACGATCCACAGCAACAACGTGCCGTAGGTACGTTTCCCACCCGCCAAGATGCAGAAAGGGCATTAACAGAGCTTAGAGACGCTGGCTTCAACATGGAGCAAATCTCGGCGATCGCTCGAAAACCTCAAAGTGATGACATCGCCGATGTAGAAGTAAAATCTAGCGGGCAAAGGGCAAAAGAAAGTGCCGAAACTGGGGCGGTTCTGGGTGCAACAGCAGGGGGAATGCTGGGTTTGATCGGTAGCCTCAGTGTTTTAGCCATCCCTGGAGTTGGTCTTGCCACCGAAGCTGCGGTACTTCTGGGTAATGCTCTTTTAGGCAGTGGTATTGGTGCTGCTAGTGGTAGCCTGGTTGGGGCGTTGATTGGTTGGGGAATACCTGGAACAAGGAACAAGCGGTATACTACAGCGAACTTTTATCTCAGGGTAGTTATATTGTTTTGGTTAAAGGTACAGAAGCAGAAATAAATGGTGCCAAAGCTATTCTAATCAACCATAAAATAGCCAACTGGAATGTCTATAATGCTCCAGATAGTCGCGGTCACATTGGAATTTAATCGCTTTTCGACAAAACTATATTTATTTTTAAAATAACTAATTCATCAATAAATTTATGCTTGATTCTATTATTAATACCATCGATTCTCTGGGTTATGTAGGAATTGCTTTACTCATGGCATTAGAAAACATAATTCCACCCATCCCTTCGGAGTTAATTATGCCCTTAGCAGGGTTTACAGTGACTCAGGGAGAAATGAATTTTTTTCTGGCAGTTATTGCTGGAACTATCGGTTCGGTAGCAGGCGCAACACCCTGGTACTTTCTCGGTAAATATTGGGGCTTAAAAAGAACTCAAAAAATTGCCGACCGCTATGGAAAATGGCTGACTCTTTCGGGAAAAGACGTAATAAAAGCCAAGGTTTGGTTCGATCGCCGAGGCTATATCGCCACAGGAGTTGGTCGCCTCGTACCTGGAATTCGCACTTATATTTCTTTACCAGCAGGTATTAGCAAAATGCCTCTGTTGCCTTTTTTGGTGTATTCTACTTTGGGTAGTGTTTTTTGGGTAAGTTTATTGACTGGTGCGGGTTATGTGTTTGGTGCTAACTACGAGCGAGTTGGAACTTATTTGAAACCAGTTTCTATTCTGGTTTTAGTAGGAATTTTTGTTACTGCTATTTACTGGATAATCAAAAGACGAAGAACATTATCGCGCAAAAAAAACTTTTACAATCAGTAACAATTAAGGTGGGCAAAAAATCGAGCAGCGATTTGCGGTTGCGCAGCCCTAAAGGATTTGCGACACGAAGTTAGTCCTTTAGGGCTTCGCGGCACAAGTCGTAGACTCAGCATAGCTGAAGGCATCGCTAAATTCATTGCTAGCTAGAAAAATTTGCACTAAAGTACTAGTACAGCACGGCGGAAATAAAATACCCATTAAACCGCTAACACCTTACCTTTATAAGTCCACTTGAATGGCTTTGCCATAGTTCGATCTACTGTAATCAATAAAATCTAAAATTCGATTTTTCAGGTCAGTTGTACTGGTAAAATTCCCACGCTTCAGCAGCTTGCGGACAAGGATGCGATCGCCAGAACTCAATTTGATTCAGCCAAGAGGAATGTTTAGGG
>JASJEI010000500.1 GCA_030064795.1 Pleurocapsa sp. MO_226.B13
CGCTAAACCACCGATTCCCCAAGGCTTATTTTCCCGTTATCGATTGTCATTAAGCCAAAATTATTGAAAATAAGCCTTGGGAGGAAATCCAGTTCTGGAGGGGGTTTCAGAGATGCCGTGAAAAGTCAGCAAAATCGTTACCGATCTATTTGCCAAGTCTCTAGAGTTTGTCGAACAGAACGATAACTCCCTCGACCAGATGCAACCTAATTCTGACTTGATAAAGGCGATCGCAACTAACCCAGATCCTCAAGTCCCTTACACCATTATCGCTGGCGATCGCTCGACTGTGGTTAAAGAACAAACCAACCGCCTGCATCGACTGACAAACAAACTATTTACTCCCGCCATTAATAAGGTACTGGACGATCTTATCTTCGGCGGAGAATCTCACGATATCGCTGTAAGTATTGCCAGCATTCAAAACGTCGATCGAGAGCGATCGCCCCAACCGAAAGTTTTACCCAATGTAGCTTGCGACCACATGACCTATTTCACTACTGAAGCTGGTTTAAAGGCACTGGTAGATGCACTCGATCGGTAGTTTTAACTTTCCTTCTACTTCGTAAAACCGAAACCTAAGCCGAGCCATATTTTACTGCATAAGTCCGAAACTCAATCTCTATATATAGTTTGAAACTGTCTGGTCAACTCGATGTCGATTGGCTTACTGACTTTATCTACCAAAAAAAGAGTCTATTATGGCTAAGATTAACCGTAGTTTAGCGATCATTATTGGTATTGATGAATACAAGAATATTCTTCAACTCCATAATGCTCGCTCTGACGCTGACCAATTGGCTAATGTTCTTGAAAGAATCTACGGCTACAAGGTTTTACTCTTACTCGATAAAGGAGCAAATAAAGCAGAACTAGATAAACTTGTAGCAAATCTTCAAAATAAGACTATCACATTCGATGGCAAGGACATTAAAGTTAACAAGAGCGATCGCGTTTTATTCTATTTTGCAGGTCATGGATTTGCTGAAGAAGCACAGGATAGTGAAGCTGGTCAACCTGCTGGTTACTTTATGCCTCAAGATGCCCAAGAACGCGATAAAAACACCTGGTTATCGATGCATGAGGTATATGAGGCTTTTAGTGCCTTAGATTGTCATCATCTGTTAATGATTTTAGATTGTTGCTTTGCTGGTAGAATTTCTTGGGTAGGACAGGGTAGAAATGCAGCACGTTCTCGCAAGCTATATCGCCAGAGTTACGATCGCTTTATCAAACATAGAACCGAGCAAATCATTACTTCTGCTGCTCATGATGAAGAGGCACAGGATTTATCTCGTTTTGGACAAAGGGGAGAGAAAAATGGTAATTCTCCTTTCGCTCACTTACTCCTAAAAGTACTACAAGGTAATTCCGATGGGGGTAGGGATAAAGCGATCGAGGCAATTATTGAGGATAAGATAATTACTGTCCAAGAACTTTTTACCTATCTCCAAAACGAACTGGGGAAAGTAGCCGAAGGACAAACACCTGGTCTGGCTCAACCTCGAAAATATGACCCGAAAACAGGGGAATATGTATACTTAAAGGGCGAATATATCTTTCTCCTCCCTAAATTTAATCCCGAAAACTTAACAAAACTCACACTCAACAAAAATACCAATCCCTACAAAGGTTTAGCCTCATTTGAAACTGAGGATAGTCAGCTATTTTATGGCAGAAAAACCTTGAGTGAGGAGCTAAAGAAAAAAGTAAATAAACAACCACTGACTATTGTTTTAGGTGCTTCGGGTTCGGGTAAATCTAGCTTAGTTAAAGCAGGTTTAATTCCTACTCTAAAAGCAGAATTCGATCGCCAGTGGCATATTTTCAGCCCAATGCGACCTGGTGAATCTCCGCTTAAAGCCTTAAACAAAATACTGTCTCCATCGGAATCTGGTTCTTCAATTATTAATCTGACTTCCAAGAAAAAAATAAATATTCTCTCTGGCAAAATTAGCTATTTAATAACTCATAACTCTGAATCTAAATTATTATTAGTAATTGACCAGAGTGAAGAATTAGTTACTCTCTGTAAGAGTCAACAAGAACGGGAAAATTTTCTCAATCTATTAGCGGAGTTAGTAACCAAATATCCACAACAGATACGCATTGTACTAACATTACGTTCTGATTTTGAACCTCAACTAAGGGATGCGATCGAAGAAATCTATTGGCAAAAGGCTTGGCAAGAGGGGCGGTTTTTCGTGATTCCTATGGATAGGGAAGAGTTACAACAAGCGATTGAAGAACCTGCTGCACAACGGACACTGTTTTTTGAGTCTCCTAAGCTAGTTAATCAGTTGATTGATGAAGCGATCGATACACCTGGCACTTTACCTTTACCTGTTCTCTGGTCATGAAGATTCTGTCTATTCAGTCGCTTTTAGTCCAGATGGTCAGTATATTGCCAGTGGCAGTGCAGATAAAACAGTACGATTGTGGAACATTAAAGGTAAGCAAATAGGCAAGCCTTTTGAAGCACATAAGTACGGTGTTAGCTCCATTGCCTTTAGTCCAGATAGCAAATACCTCATTACTGGTTCTTCATTAGGTACGGTTCTCTCAAATATATCAGGTAGAGATAATGAAAGTCGTGTTTTAAAGCTATGGAATCTTAAGGTAAGCAAATAGGGCAATCGTTTCGAGGACATGAGACCTCAATCAGCTCAGTCGCTTTTAGTCCAGATGGCAATTTTATTATTAGTGGCAGTGCAGACGATACAATACGATTGTGGGACAGGGAAGGAAATTCTGTTGCCATACTGCCTAAAGCTCATAGTAGTCATGTCACTTCTGTTGGCTTTAGTTCAGATGGAAAGTACATTATCAGTAGTGGAGGGAAAACAGTAAGATTATGGCGAGGCGTTAAATTGCAATCTTGGCTTCAGGCAGCGTGTAAAAGGTTACAATACCATCCTGTCTTGAAAAATCCAGAGACTGATGTAGCAAAAGGAGCTAAAGAAACTTGCGAGAAATATGTCTGGAATCGTCCAAATGAAATTGGCTCGAATGAGGCAACTCCAGTTGTACCTCCCATTTCTACTGCCCCTTCTCCAGATACATCCACCTCTACTCCCGAACACTTAAATCTGGTTATAGAGGAGATGGCCTCAGACTCCTATACAAGAGTCGAAGACTAGTATACAAGGGAAAACGAATCTGGATAAGCACGAACAAGCGATCGCAGATTACGACCAGGCGATCGAAATTAATCGTGACAATGCCGATGCTTACTATGCTCTGGGTTTTACCATTGGTGACAAGTTAAGCAAAAATACTAATAGTCAACTGCTAAATATAGTGTTGTTAATTAAGCAAAACGCTATATATGGACTAGAGTTAAATCTAGACGGCGATCGCTCAAAAAAAGAGAGTTAGCTTAAAAATGTCTCAAAAGCTGATAGCTAATAGCTAAAAGCTGATAGCTAAAACCGTTTGACAAATAACACATCACCTTAACTTGTCACGAATGGGGTTTTACCCTTTCATTACAAGAAAAAAGCAAACAAAAAGCGATTCAAGCTTATCAAAAAGCAGCAGAACTATATCAAAAACAAGAAAAGACAGATTATTCCCAAAGCGCACACAAGCAAATCGAAAAGCTTGAGTGAAAAGCAGTGTGAGCATCTTACTCAGGCGATCGCTCTTAAACTAATCTCAATCAAAGTGCGACCGCCTAAGCCAAAATTTTGCCCAATGTTGCTTGCGACCATATGACCTATTTCACCACCGAAGCAGGCTTCAAGGAACTGGTAGATGCACTCCATCAGTAGTTTTTTACCATATGCGATCGCGTAGCGCCTGCCTTCGGCAGATCGCACTCTGGTTACTTTTAATTCAGAGTCAGGCGATCGCAATCTAGTTACTCTTAATATAGCAGTCAGGCGATCGCGTTTAAAACTCCTAGTCAGAAAGAGCGATCGCACATTGCTTACTTTTAATTTAGCACTCAAGCGATAAGATTCTTAAAGTCTAAATCCAATTAATTCAGAGTTTTTACCCCCGCGTAATTTAAAATTTTGCTATCCGCCGTCAACAAAAAACAATCGTAAACTTTGGCAGTAGCAACAATAATTTGGTCTGCTGGATCGTTATGAAATCCAGATAGTTGAGTAGATTGGACTACGATAGAAACATTTAAATCTAATAACTGCACCCCTGGATAAGCTAAAGCTGTTCTTAACCACTCATCAACTGGGAGCGATAAAACTAACCTATTTTTCTCGACTAATTTAGCCACTTCCCAACAAGAAATTATGCTGATACCCAACCCTTGAGGTTGATAATTTTGTATCCATTGCTTATATTGCTCGGTCAACTGAGGACTATCATTAACCCACCAAATCCAAATATGAGTATCAAGAACAATCACTTTAATACTTCCCAATCATCAGGAGAAGTAGCAGGTTCAAAAGGCTCTTCATAACTAATAACTGTTCCCTTTAGCGGATAAGAGTCAGAGACAATTCTAGATGAATTACGTTCCAGAATAATTACTTCTACTTTATCGCCTTTTTTAAAAGGTAAATTTTGTAATGATAACTTTCCGTTTTCGGTCAGAGCGGTTTCTATACGGTGTGCATTCATTGCGTAGGAGAGAGATTAAGTAACCTAATCTTATTCTACTAATAGGTGAAGCTCAATTAATTAAGTTTAAATAGTGCGATCGCACTTGGGTTACTTTTAATTCAGCATTCGGGCGATCGCGTTTTAAACTCCTAGTCAGAAAGAGCGATCGCACCTCAGCTCCCAATACTGTTCGGTTAGCAAAGTTATGTGTTGAGACAAGCAAGGGAAGCAGGGGAAGCGGGGGAAGCAGGGGAAGCGGGGGAAGCAGGGGAAGCGGGGGAAGAGGAAAATAAGACTTATCCGAACAGTATTGCCTCGGCTCCTATTAACTTAGCATTTTGGCGATCGCTGTTTTAGTCAATTTATGAGTTTTTCTGTGAGTTTTATGAGTTTTATAGACCAAAAGTCAAACTAATATAAGCGTAAACAGTAGACATAGGGGAACAGGAGGTACTGACAGATATATTTGCCTTTAATTGCGACTGGGCGCGCCACCACCTATAAATCAACCTCGATCTAGATAAAAGCGATCGCACTTGATGCGATTCCATATCCCCAAAAGCGATCGTACAAAAAAATACAGCTAAGACACAAGAGTAAAAAAACAATAAATCTTTCTTTTTAAGATCTCAAAAAGAGAGGTATGTTTAAAAGAGTAAGAAGTATAGCGCGAGTCTAACTTGCTTCTTAGTTTTCAAGGCGATCGCTATCTCTGTAATAGTATTGAAATTTTCAACCGTCAAGCCAAATAAATCTATGTAATTTAAGAATAAGAGGATGGATAAAAATGTTAGATTCCGTTCAATCTTGGTTTAATCCTCTAAGGATAAACATTCCTTTTTTAATCGACATTATCATTGTTTCCGATCCAGACCAGATAAAACAGATTGAAAGTTCTGGTGAGGTCGATCGCTTGCATTTTGATGAAACTAAGTCCCTACCTTGGTGGATACAATTGTATTTTCCTTCTACTAAATTTTATGACAAGGAGCGCGATTTGTGGTTTTGTCCTTTTGAATCTAGTTCCAATCCGACATACCTACCAAGGCGTACTTATCTAGAGGAAAAAACAGCTACGGGTTATAGTCAAGATGATGTTAAAAAAATTGCTCAGTTGTTGAGAAATAACGCCTCAGATGAAGTTTTAGCTCATGAAATGGTGCAGGTAGTTAACAAGAGATTCTTTAATGAGGAAATTCCCTCAGAAATTACCGCAGCAGCAAAATATACCGTCCAGAAATTTAGCGAAGCTATTTTCCCTTGGAAGTATATCAAGGGTGTAGAATCCCAAAAGAAAATTATGAATTACTGTCAGAGTAATCTTGCCCCAGGGGTTCATCTTTTGGATGTGGGACATAATATTGGAGAAGTGGTACAAGCAACAGCAGGTTCGTTAAGGGTTTTAAAAGATAACCTCCATCGTTCAGTTGAAGATATCTTTACCGAGCATGCTCCCACGCCTCAAGTACCCAGAATTGCAATTAAAGCATCTACTTTTAATGGAATGTTGTCTTATCCCACAATCCCAGGAGAAACCGTATTCATCCTGCAAATTGCCAAGGCTGCTGCTGAAACTAAAGATATTTGGTTGACTTTTGGAACGGGGACATCGGAACGAAGCTGTGTTTTTAAAGACTTTTTCTTAAATTTTATGAAAGATCTTCAATACGAATTACAAATAGAAAAATAAGTAAGCTCGTCGTTTGCAAGAATAAATCGAGATTTTTGGGTTGATTTTCTATTGCATCCTCTGAACTAAAGCAATACGCGAAAACGTCAGGACATTTTTTCAATTGGTACTTGTTATACGAAATCCGATTGCCAAAAAGTACCAAAAAATCGGTTGTAGAGACGTAATACCTCTCCCTACCCCACCTCTCTCTACCTCTCTCCTGAAAGGAGAGAGAACATATGGTCTCCCCCTTTTAGGGGGAGGTTGGAGGGGGTGGAGAGGGAACATATTGTCTCCCACCTCCCTCATTCCCTCCTTTTAGGAGGGACGACTGATGTCTCCCCTTTCAGGGGAGATCAAGAGGGGTGGGGAGATCAAGAGGGGTCGTCTCTACAGGGTTTAACGATTTAACCGATAAGTATTCTATGTAAACAGGATTTGGTATTACTTGTTACTTGTTACTTGTTACTTGTTACTTGCTACCTGCTACTTTTGATCCAATCCCCCTCATTGTCTTGACCTAATCTTGTACAGCTATAGATAGAGCGATCGCCATGACAATAGCAATAATATTTTAAATTTAAGGAGAAAAGTTCATGTTTATGATTCCCTGGCATAAGTTGCCTACTCCCTTTGCTTTACTACAGCTAATCCAATTTCGCGATCGCTTAAGAGAACAAAATTTGCGAGATACTTCCCATATACCAGAGCGAGACAAATTACCAAAACCTAGTCCCAGTCCCGATAATCGTCATTTAGTAGCTCGTACCGCTGATGGTAGTTACAACGATCTAAATTATCCAGAAATGGGCATGGCTGGGACTCGTTTCGGGCGTAATGTACCGCTACAAGATGCTAAGGTAGACGAACCAAAGTTACTAACACCAAATCCCCGCACCGTTAGCCGAAAGTTACTAAAGCGAGAAGGTTTTATCCCTGCAACTATTCTCAATCTCCATGCTGCATCTTGGATACAATTTCAAACCCACGATTGGTTTACTCACGGCGACAATCAGCCCGATAATAATTTTTCAATTCCCGAAAATGGTTCGGATGACATTTTAGAAGTCCCTAAAACTTTAAAAGACCATACTCGCGATGACGACAATACTAACCCCGCAACTTTTATCAATCATGTTACCCATTGGTGGGATGCGTCGCAGCTCTATGGAAGTGATGAGGAAACAATCGACAGTCTCCGTTCTCACCAAGACGGCAAAATGTTAATCGAAGACCAGGGATTATTACCTTTCGATCCCAACCTGGGTATCGATCTGGTAGGTTTTCCTGGCTCGACAGGTAGCTGGTGGACGGGATTGAGTATGCTGCACACTCTATTTATTAAAGAACATAATGCTATTTGCGATCGCCTCAAGCAGCTATATCCAGAATGGAATGACGGACAACTATTCGATCGAGCTAGACTCATTAATGCTGCCTTGCTAGCCAAAATTCATACTGTAGAATGGACTCCCGCTATTCTCCCCAACCCTACCACCCAAATCGCCATGAACATTAACTGGTGGGGAATTCTGGGTAAAGATTTGAAAAAGACTATCGGTAGCTTGGGCGACAGCGAAGTTCTCAACGGTATTATTGGTTCGCCTACCGAGCATCATGCAGCACCCTACTCTCTAACAGAAGAGTTTGTCTCTGTATATCGAATGCACCCTCTAATTCCCGATGAATTAAATTTTTACGACCATAGTAATGGCGAACATTTAGCTACCAAACAGTTTCCAGAGATTTTTGGCAAGAATACCCGCAACTTTATGGAATCCGTGGCAACCGAGGACTTATGGTATTCCTTTGGTATTCAACATCCAGGTGCTTTAACTTTACACAATTATCCTAACTTTCTTCGCGCCCTAGATAAAGAAGACGGTAGTGATGCATTCGATCTGGCTGCGGTAGATATTCTGAGAGACAGAGAACGGGGTGTACCCCGCTATAATCGCTTTCGCGAACTTATTGGTAGGGGGAAAGTTAAATCTTTTGCCGAAATTACCAGCAATCCTCAATGGCAACAAGAACTGAGGGAAATCTATCATGACGATCTCGATCGCGTAGATTTAATGGTGGGTTTATTTGCCGAAGACTTACCCGAAGGCTTTGGTTTTAGCGATACTGCTTTTCGAGTATTTATTCTCATGGCTTCGAGACGACTCAAAAGCGATCGCTTTTTTACCAAAGATTATCGCGCCGAAATTTATACTCAATTTGGACTGGATTGGATTGAAAATAACAGTTTCTTGTCGGTAATCCGCCGTCACTATCCAAAACTCGCTCCCAGTTTGTATAGAGTAAAAAATGGCTTTCAACCTTGGCAAAAATTGAATTGAGTAGTCAAAGCGTTTGGGTATTCGCCACAAAGTAGTCAAGATCGATAGATTTATAAGATTTAACATTTCCCAGAGCAATCGCTCATAAATGGAAGCAAGATAATGTTTGAGATTAATCGCAGTTTAGCAATCATTATTGGGATCGATAAATATCAGCACATTCGTCCTCTGAAGAATGCCGTTGCTGATGCGGTGGGACTGGCAGAAGTTCTCAAAGATATTTATGGTTACTTCTCAAATATATTTATGGTTACAAGGTTTTGCTGCTATTGAATCAAAGAGCAACCAAAGCAGAACTAGATAAATTGGTGACATCTCTGCAAGACAGGACGATTTCTTTTGATGGTAAAACAATTCGCGTCGATAAAAGCGATCGCCTTTTATTTTACTTTGCAGGTCATGGATTTGCTGAAGAAGTAGAAGAAAGTGAAGCTGGTAAACCTGCGGGTTACTTTATGCCTCAAGATGCGGAAGCCGAGCGCCAAAATACTTGGTTATCGATGCCTGAGCTATATGAGGCTTTTAGTGCCTTAGACTCTCACCATCTGTTAATGATTCTCGACTGTTGCTTTGCTGGCAGATTTTCCTGGGTAGGACAAGGCAGAAATGCAGCGCGTTCCCGTAAACTGTATCGACAAAGTTACGATCGCTTTATCAAACATAGAACCGAGCAAATCATTACTTCTGCTGCTCATGATGAAGAAGCACAGGATTTGTCTCGTTTTGGACAAAGAGGAGAGAAAAATGGTAATTCTCCTTTCGCCCACTTGCTACTAAAAGTGCTGCAAGGCAACTCTGATGGGGGTAGGGATATAGCGATAGAGGCAATTGTTGAGGATAAAATAATTACCGTCCAAGAACTTTTTACCTATCTACAAAACGAACTGGGGAAAGTAGCCCAAGGACAAACTCCTGGTCTGGCTCAAACTCGAAAATACGACCCAAAAACAGGGGAATATGTTTACTTAAAGGGCGAATATATCTTTCCTCTACCTAAATTCAATCCCGAAAACTTAAAAAAACTTAAACTAGATAAAAATTCCAATCCCTACAAAGGTTTAGCTTCATTTGAAATTGAAGATACTCAGCTATTTTATGGCAGAAAAACTTTGAGCCAACAGCTAGGTCAAATCGTAAATAAGCAACCACTGACTATTGTTTTAGGTGCTTCGGGTTCGGGGAAATCTAGCTTGGTTAAAGCTGGTTTGATTCCTATCCTCACTGAAAACTGGCAGATTCTCCCACCAATGCGACCTGGTGAATATCCATTCACTGGACTTTGGGAATGCGATCGAGGAAATCGGCTAAAATAACTACCTAGTAATACTTGTACTTGAATTAGACCCAGAATCGCTCGTGAAAGAAATATCCCTCGAATCCTTGCCTCCATGTTTTGAAAAGTGGTG
>JASJEI010000501.1 GCA_030064795.1 Pleurocapsa sp. MO_226.B13
TATTCAAATGGATAAGTTTTAGCCAGAGGTTATTGCCCGCCGACCGCCCCAATTGTGAGGGGTAAGCGTGTCAAAGTCCCCAAATTCCTAGGGGCGGTCGGCGAAGGCTGACCAACTTTGACCAGGTTTTCTCTCGGGGGTTAGTTTTTTTGAATACGTGCGTGACCGCATCACTGGAACTGAAAATATTGAGTCCCTGGCGACGATGATTCGGAACAATACCGCTCTTAATCTCCTAGGTTGGTCGTGGCATATGGAGTAACTGCCTACCCCAGATTATTGAGCCGATACAGTAGAAGTAGCTACCAGCTTTGTCTTTTTAGCTTCTGATGACTCTTCCTACTTTGCAGGACAGGTATTACATCCCAATGGCGGTGCGGTAGTCGGCGCGTAGATATTTTGGGCGTAGTTTACCGCTGCGCCCCTTTTTGAGAGTGAGGTTTTTAAAATATGAAGCTAATTAAACAATTATTCCAGGATTTAATTTTAGAAAAAAAGCAAATTTTCCGAGGCATATTAGCATTTTGTATGGTGGTGGCGGGAGGATCGCATTTTGTCTTTCCCGAACCGTATATTAAAATCGTTCCTAGTCTATTACCTTATCCTGCTGCACTTGTTTATGTTAGTGGCTTTTTTGAAATTATTGGGGGAATTGGTTTATTAATTCCTGCGGTAAGTCAAGCTGCTGCATGGGGTTTTGTATTACTATTTATTGCCGTTTATCCAGCTAATATTAATATGGCAGTTAACAATATTCATATTGATAATATACCTGATGGTAATTGGTTTCAAGCTATCAGATTACCGTTTCAATTTGTTTTGATTGCTTGGGCTTGGTGGTTGACTCGTCCCGACAATCAAAGCGGTCGCTTGGCGACTTTCGATTAGTTATTTTTAGTTTGAAAAACTTTCGCGCCCGCTTAGGACATTCTTACTCGAATCAAGCGATCGCCTAGTCGACTTTTCCCTGCCATAACAAGGTTTCTCCCTACCTGTCAAATTTTTTCTTTAATATGCTACTTACTAATCTAGTCCAATAATTTCCCCTATTTACCATAAACCGATAAACTTGAATTAAATTTATCGCTCTTTATGAGTATTAGATTTCAAGAGATAGAAATTTACATCTTCTCTGATGTAGCAATTTTTTAGCAAACCATTTTACTCAAGCACCACAAGATCGATCATGACAGCAACCACCACTCGTTTTCCCATCGATTTAGACGCATACAAACCTTTAGCTTTAGACCCAAGTAATTCTACCCTAACAGACGAACAAAGGGAAACCTTAAAAGCCAATATTCAACTTTGTCGTGAGGCGATCGTTTTCTTTACAGCTACAGGTGCAGCCAGAGGTGTCGGAGGACATACTGGAGGCCCTTTTGATACTGTACCCGAAGTCATGATTCTCGATGCCTTTTTTAGAGGCGCGCCCGATAAATTTGTACCAGTCTTTTTTGATGAGGCGGGACATCGCGTTGCCACGCAGTATCTAATGGCAGCATTAAATGGCGATCTACCCAAAGAAGATTTACTCAACTATCGTGCAGCAAATTCCAAATTACCAGGACACCCCGAACTCGGACTGACTCCTGGAGTTAAATTTAGTTCTGGTCGTTTGGGACATATGTGGTCATATATTAATGGTGTGGCACTGGCAAATCCCGATAAGGTAATAGTTTGTTTGGGTTCTGATGGTTCGCAACAAGAAGGTAATGATGCCGAGGCTGCACGTTTTGCAGTCGCCCAAAATCTGAATGTAAAACTATTTATCGATGATAACGATGTCACGATCGCGGGACATCCTTCTGACTATCTTCCTGGTTACGACGTGGCTAAAACTTTGACTGGTCACGGTTTGGAGGTTAACACGGGAGACGGAGAAGACCTCGATTCTCTCTACAGCCGTATGTGTGCTGCGGTAATGGGTGATGGCCCAGTGGCGTTAATTAACAAACGTCCCATGTCTCCTGGCATTGAGGGAATTGAAGGTTCTACTCACGGACATGATGTCATTCCTGTAGATAAAGCGATCGCCTATTTAGAAAAACACGGACAAGGTGCAGCAGCCGACTTTCTCAAAAATATCAAAAAACCCAGCAATGATTATAAATTCTTGGGCGTTACTGAGAAGGTTGGTTCTAACCGTAATGTTTTTGGCGAGGCTGTCGTATCTATCCTCGGTGAAATGAGCGATCGCGAACGTAAAGAAAAAGTCGTCTTTATTGACAGTGACTTAGAAGGTTCTTGCGGTTTCAAAAAAATCCACGATGCCTATCCAGAAGTCTTTATTCCTTCTGGCATTATGGAACGGAGTAATTTTTCGGCTGCTGCTGGCTTTGGTATGGAACCAGGAAAACAGGGTGTCTTTGCTACCTTTAGTGCTTTTCTAGAGATGTGTATTTCTGAAATCACCATGGCACGTCTCAACAATTCTAATGTTTTGTGCCACTTCTCTCATGCTGGTATCGATGATATGGCAGATAATACCTGTCACTTCGGTTTAAACAATATGTTTGCCGATAATGGACTGGAGGACGGCTATGAAACGCGACTCTATTTCCCTGCTGATGCCAACCAAATGACTGCCTGCGTCAAAAAAGTATTCCACGATCCTGGAATGCGTTTTATCTTCTCCACTCGTTCCAAAGTTCCGATGATTTTGGATGAGTCTGGTAACGAACTCTTTGCTGGTGATTATAATTTTACCCCTGGCAAAGACGAAGTAATTCGCGAGGGAGATGCTGGTTATATTGTCAGCTTTGGGGATGCTTTATATCGTGCCTTAGATGCAGTAGAACGCCTCAAACAAGAAGGAATTAATATCGGTCTAATTAACAAACCTACTCTCAATCTCGTAGATGAAGAGATGATCGCTAAAATCGGCAAAGCACCATTGGTCATGGTAGTCGAATCCTTTAACCGTCGCACTGGTTTGGGTAGTCGTTTTGGTTCTTGGTTGTTAGAACGGGGTTTAACTCCCAAATATGCTTATTTAGGTGTCCATGAAGAAGGTTGTGGCGGACTTTGGGAACAGTTCCCCTACCAAGGTTTAGATCCCGAAGGCATCATCAGCCATATTAAAGGATTGATGTAATCAAGCTATTAGCTGTTAGCTACAAATTATCGGGTGAGGCTGAACCTCACCTTTTTTTATCCTTATCTGAATTAAATATCTACTTTGTAATCAAGCTTGAGTTCATCTCCTGGGACACCACGTACACCCCAATTAGACCTTGGTGTTTCCATAATCGTTATTTCTAGATCTTGAGCAGTAATATCCGTGGTTTCTGCGATCTTTTGGTATAGAAGATGAATGAGATTTTTCTTGGCTTCAGTCGAACGTCCCTCAAACATATTAATTTCGATAATAGTGTAGTTGCTGGTGCGATCGCTGGGAAAAATAAAGTTAGCTGGGTCTAAAATAATAAATCTTTGGAATCTTTTTGCTTCTGGCGTGCCAATAGCTTCGGTCAAGGCAGCTTGAGTAGCATAAGATAGAGCAAAACGCTTGGGTACCAGATTTTCCTCTAAACCATATATTTTGACTTGCATCATTATTGATTTTCTCGCTTACAGATAAGTATCGCCGTCTTGCACCCAAAATATCACAGCCAATCGAATTTGTAAGGATCTCAATTCTCCTTTTGACTTTTCTAGAGACTTAGTATGCTACGTCTCTAGGTGACTTTTGACTTTCTTACCTGGCTTTTATTTGTCGAACCAAGGCTAGAAGTTCTGCTTTCTCTCGTTCTAACTGCTGTACGGTACTTTGCAAAGTTTCGATTACACCATACATTTCCATCGGATCGAAAATACGCAGAATACTGGTTTGAGTTATGATTCCCAGTCCTCGACCCCAATTCCACGAGACAACTAATCTCCGCACTCTAAGACGCTGCATTTCTTGGTGTGCCATTAATAAAGAATCTTCTGGACTAAGAAGAAACAAAGGCGTACTCATTACCTGTTGTGCCTCTAATTTATCCAGTCTGGCTTGCAAAAACTTGAACTGTAAAATGTCTCTTTCAGTGATAATTCCTACTGGAATGAGAATATTTTCTTCTTCATCTGCTTCTGTAATCACGACACAACTAACCCGATGTTCTGTCATCAATTGTGCAATATTCAGTACCGTAGTATTTAAAGGTGCGTGAATAATGTTTTTACTCATCACATCTGCTACCCGTCTTAGCTTCAGCAAATTTGCTGGTCGCATTGCTTGGCGAATGGTTTGAGGAGAAATAACTCCAATTAATCTATCTGTCTCGTCAACAATCGGTAAATGACGAATGCGATACCGTCGAAAGAGAAATATGACCGCAAAGATATCTTTAAAGTTGCTTTTTGCCAGAGTTACTACTGGCTGGGTCATTACCTCCGCGACTGTCACTTCTTCAAAGGCTAATCGCTCGGCTGTTAATTTTACAATGTCTCGCTCGGTTAAAATTCCCAAGATCTGGGAATCTTTCATTATTAAGGCACAATCGGAATGATTTTTGTGAGGTAGCCAAAATTCCGATTCTGTATTCTTTTCTGTTACCGCACAACTAATACCTCTAACCTGACCCATTAAAGCGATCGCTTCAAGCAAAGATGTTTCAGGCTCAATAATTAAAGGATGTCGATCTATTGCTGCTTCGATGTCTGGAGAAGCAAATGACTGGTCATGAGATTCCATAGCTAGATCTTTGAGGTTTATTCCGAGTTTTTATACAGACTTTTGAGTAAATTAAAGTTTTGTTAAGCCAACACCAACTTCAAATTTGTCACTTTTTGATTGGAGAAAATTCTGCCAACACATTTATCTGTCTAGAGTTTACCTCGAAGGAAACTAAATTATCTGACTTTATTTACTGAGAAATGTTACGAGTTAGTACACTTTATTGCTTAAAAAACCTTTTTTTTAATTCATTTAAGGTTTATCATAAGAGAGATGTTACACGTCGAGGCTTCAAAAGCATTATATGTAAATGTTTAAATCTATTTAAGGTTCAAGAGACTGAGAAGATTTACGAACACCAGAAATTTGGTTGTTTCTACCATATAAGCGATCCAAAACTCGTTTGATGGAGATTCTGCGCCACTGTTGACCGCGTTTGGTTTGATAACCATTTCCATTTAGCCAGTCAGCAATCTGTTGGAGCGATTTACCAGACTTATGATGGCGACGGATCAGTTCGATAATCTCTTGTTCCTGAGAATCTACCACCAATTCTCCGTTGACAACCTTTTGACCGAATGCAGGAGAACCATAGCCAGCATAGCCACCTTGAGCAGCTTTAGCTTGTCTTCCTTGTTCTAATCTCTGCCAAATTTGATTGTGGTTTTCCAGGTTTTCCGCGTTCATAGCGATCGTGTCAATCAGAAATCTATATTCGTAAGTTTACCAATAAAAGTTTCATCTCCAAAAAATTAACGAGCAGAGCCAAAATCAGGGCGACAGTGCGACTTATAAACCAACTTTAGTTAACTATTAAACAAACAAACTAATCCTATGACTTCTGTTACCAAAGCAAATTTCGTTGATTCAGAGCAATTCAACCAGTTAATTGCAGATAACCAGCTTGTAGTTGTTGACTATACCGCAACTTGGTGTGGCCCTTGTAGAGTAGTTGCACCCACGATCGATCGCTTGGCTACAGAATACAGCGATCGCGCTATTGTCGTCAAAGTCGATATCGATAAAGCTCCTGAAGCAGCCAAAAAATATAGCATCAGAAGTATCCCTGCGGTTTTAGTCTTCAGAGATGGAGAAGTTGTCGAGAAACTGTTTGGCACTCAACCTTATGAAACCTACAGCAACATCTTAGAAACTCAACTCAGACTTTAAAGCTTGTCAGCAGATTAGAGACATTGGGTCAATTGTATTCATTGTCTCTATTTCTTCTTTATAATTTCACCCAAGAATATGGTTATGGATCGAACTTATTCCGTCCGATGCCCGAATTGTGGAGGGTTAGCGAGTCGCCATTATTTCACAAGTCAAGAAAAAAGATATAGTACTTGTCAAGAAAATCAGGTGCTGCAAACAGAATGTCCCAGTTGTGACTACTTGATGATCGCTTGCTTTTTAAATGGCAATGTCATTGAAGCTCATTCTTCTAGCACCTCAAATCTTGCCAGCAAGCAGCAGCTTAACAATTCTGACCCAGTTATTTCTACTTCAACCAGATCGATTTTACCTAGACCCACAAAAGTGTCAGCATAGATATCAAGCTGGTAATTTAAATTTTCTGCTTGTCAACTAATTTTTATTGAGTTTTAGGAGATCGAAAATAATGCTCTCAGCCAGAGATATCATGACTACCGATGTAGTTACCATTAGCGGTTCAGCTACAGTAGCCGATGCCGTCAAAACAATGAAAGATAAAAGTCTACGAGCTTTAATAGTAGACCGCAGAAGCGATTCTGACCCCTATGGCATTGTCACCGAGACTGATATTGTCTACAAGGTAGCAGCATTTGGTCACGACCCCAAACAAATGCGAGTCTATGAAATTATGACCAAACCCTGTGTAGTAGTCAATCCTGACTTGGGTGTGGAATATGTCGCTCGTCTGTTTGCCAATACTCGGATCCGTCGTGCGCCTGTAATCTCAGGTAAGCTATTAGGAATAATCTCTATTAGTGACATCCTCAAAAAAAGCGATTTTGTTGAGAAGCCCAAGCCACTATATCTCGAAGATAGGCTGGATGTAGCGCGTGAAGAGGCTAGGGCGATCTGTGCAGAAAAAGGCCCGACTTCTCCTGAGTGTGCTGCTGCTTGGGACGTAGTGGAAGAATTACAGGCTGCTGCTGCGGACAAACGTCGAGAAAAAAAAAACACTAGCTCTTTAGAAGCATATTGTGCTGAAAATCCAGACGCTGAAGAATGTCGGATTTATGAAGATTAGTTCTCAGTCATTTTCTAGTTTTTAGTTTAAGGAGAATATTGCCATGATGCAGGCTCAAGAAATAATGACCAAAGATATTATTACTATCAGTGGTTCGGCAACGATCGCTGAAGCCGTTAAACTAATGAAAGACAAAGGTTTACGAGCTTTGATAGTAGAACGCAGAAGTGATTCTGACCCCTATGGCATTATTACCGAGACCGACATTATCTACAAAGTAGCAGCCTTTGGACACGATCCCAAACAGATGCGAGTCTACGAGATTATGACCAAACCTTGTATTACGGTCAATCCCGATCTGGGTGTGGAATATGTCGCTCGTTTGTTTGCCAGTACTCGGATCCGTCGTGCGCCCGTAGTTAAAGGGAGATTACTTGGCATTATTTCCATCAGCGATATTCTCAATAAAAGTGACTTTGTTGAAAAGCCCAAGAGCGAATTTGAGCTTTATTGCGAAGAAAATCCTAGTGCTTTGGAAGCTAGAATCTATGACTAATGGCTATTTAGGAGCTTAACTTTAAGAACTTAAATATTACTATTACTCTAAATGAAGCAGTGATTTTAATTACTGCTTCTTTTTTCTTGCTTGCTGATTCTTTATTCCTGTACAGACAAGATCTGCCTTGTCTCTGGGAATTCCCAACTCATCCCTTGTTAATTTTCGGAGAACTTTAGGGAACTATATCGATAACAGTATCTAATCTGAAATTTAAAAATTATTAGTTACTGCGATCGCCAATAACTTAAAGTTGATTTTTCATTATCCAGAATGTAATCACTCTGGATCTAAGATGAAAATCAAGTTGAGGTTAAGCTCCAGTTTTAAATAGGAAGATTAAGCTTTCAATGGTACAGCAGCAACCTGACCCATTAGTCATCTCAAATCACACTCAAGCATATCATCGAGCTTTATGGGACAATTCTCCTATTCCCCAGGCTGTATATCAATTAGACGGCACAATTTTAGATGCGAATCAGGCTTTTGCTGAATTGATTGGTCGTAATTTAATAGAAACCTTGGGCTTAAATATTTGGGCCATTACTGCCGAAGAATATCAGATAGATCGAGTTTTAGAACAAAATAGTTTAGAACAAGAAGGAAAATTTACGATTCAAGGAGCTTATTTAGACCCTAACGGTCAATCTATACCTCTAAAACTAGTAAAAACCAAAATTGACCTAGAGGGCAATAGCTTAATATTATTGAGTGCGGAAAAAATAACTCCTTCAGTTACAGCAGATCGGCAAAATTCCCAATCTCCAGCACAGCTACAATCGGTATTAGATGAATTACCGGTCGCTGTCTTTTGGAAAGATCGAGATTCTGTATATCTAGGCTGCAATCAAATATTTGCTGAGGTGGCGGGGTTAGCCTCTCCTGCGGAAATCATTGGTAAAACCGATCGCGATCTGCCTTGGAAACCAGAAGAAACAGAATGGTTTAGAGAGTACGATCGCACGGCGATCGCATCTGGTAAGCCTGAATACAATATCATTGAGCCACAAAAACAAGCTGACGGCTCGCAAAGATGGCTCAAAACTCACAAAATGGTCTTACGAGACTCAGAAAACAATGTCATTGGAATTGCGGGAACTTTTGAAGATATTACTGAAAGGATAGAGCTAGAAAAGCAGCTACAGGAACAAACCCAAAATCTAGAAAGTTTAGTAGCAAAAAGAACTCAGCAATTAATTCAAAGCAAAGCTCGTTTTGAAAAATTGGTTACAAACGTACCAGGAGCAATCTATCAGTTCAAACTCGAGCCTAATGGTAGTTTTTCTTTCCCTTATATTAGCTCCGACTGCCAAGAAATATTTTGCCATACTAGCAAACAGATAATGCAAAATTCGGAGTTGGTTATGTCTTTAATCCACCCCGAAGACAGATCTAGCTTTGAAGAATTAATTAAAAAATCGGCTCAAACCCTGCAACCGAAGCATTGGGAAGGAAGAATCATAACTCCCTCTGGCAAAACTAAGTGGGTTCAAACTGCATCTAGACCCGAACCACAAGCTGATGGCTCAATTATCTGGGATGGCTTAACGATTGATATCAGCGATCGCAAACGAGCAGATCGAGAGTTGAGAGAATCGCAACAGTTATTGCATTTGATCTTTGATACTCTTCCCCAAAGGGTGTATTGGAAAGATACTAATTTTAATTACTTGGGATGCAATCAAATATTTGCCCAAGATGCGGGTTTGGAGTCTCCAGAGGAAATAGTTGGTAAAAACGATTTTGAGTTAAATTGGTGCAAATCCGCTCATCTATACCGTGCGGATGATGAATTAATTCTAGTTGGTGGTACGCCCAAGCTAAACTATGAAGAGTCTCAAATTAGAGATGATGGCTCGATTAGAATTCTGCGCACTAGTAAACTGCCTTTAAAAGACAGAAATGGTCGAATTATCGGTCTATTTGGCTCCTATGAAGATATTACCGATATCAGCAAACAAAAACAAAAAATCGAAAAGGCCCAAGATTTTTTAGAAAAAGCGATAAATAGTATCAGCAACCCGATTTTTGTTAAAGATACCAATCACCGCTGGGTGTTATTAAATGATGCCTACTGCGATTTTCTCGGCTACTCTAAAGAAGAAATGCTTGGTAAATCCGAACCTGATTTTTATCCTCAAGAACAGGCTGATATTTACTGGGCAAAAGATGAACTAGTTATGCTTTCTGGCGGTCGAGAAACCGAAGAAGAGCCTTTTATCGATGCCGAAGGAAACGAAAAAATAATTGTTACCCAAAAGTCTTGTTTTCAAGACCTCGACGGTAATACATATTTACTGGGAATGATTATTGATATTCATGATGCTTAAAATAATGCTATGCGATCGAGTCCACAGATGAACGCAGATAAACGCAGATAGATATTATACTACATGAGAACTTCCTTTTTTGCGACAGAACCATATTTTCTTGGGTTACGGTTTCAAAATGAGAATTGCTGTTAGAAAAGAGGACCATTATCGGAGCCGAGCATGGCAGCACGCACTAGAGGGATGGGCGGGGCACCATAGCTGAGCAATTGCTCGTGGAAATCACCCCAGGCTTGACGTCCTCCTCGTGAAGCCGTCCAATC
>JASJEI010000505.1 GCA_030064795.1 Pleurocapsa sp. MO_226.B13
CTAAATGGTTATCTTCGAGGGCTACAATTCTCTGCATGATTTGATTTCAGCCATTTGGCACTTATGGTAGCTTCCTTAGCTTTACCCCAGATAGTTAGATGACGATCGCAGAATTTCGGTGAAGCAGTCATACTCTCCATCAACTAAAATGCTGAGTTGACAGAAGGAAACCTAGCCTACGGTGATGAGCAATTGCACTGTCTGTCCGCTAAATCGGGGAAATCTCAACAGGTCATCTACTCAAAGAGTGTTCGATTCTTGAACAGATACCAACTCGCCCAAATAGCGAAAAGGAAGAAAAAAGCAGCGATTCCATCACTTATGATATCTGCTGGTGGATGTTTCACAGCCGCCTGTGCAAAGAAATACCGTTTAGACCAGTCAACAACTGGCCAGTAGATGGTGATCCCCAGAACCAACCAGGAACTCACAGCACCAAAGAATTGTCGTCGCCATAGACCAATGGCTGCAAGGATGAACAGCGGCATTTGCACCACAAAATCTGCCAATCCAATACCCCTGTTGACTTCAACAATAATCGGGTCAAGGCTTTCCCTTGGAGCTTGAAGTCCCCATTGGGCCACCGTGTCATACGCAATCACTGCTCCCCCTTGCCCAATCGTCCACAGAATCAGGCTGAGTAAGTGAAATCCAATGATGAGCTTGATTCCAAATGGAATTTTTGTTGCCTGGTGCACAATTTCACCTTCTTCCGTATTCGTCTAAAATCCGGTTTGTTTATACATACTAACGTCAGAATTCGATTCCACCCAGGCGAAGGGCGGAATATGCCAGCGCCAGACCTCCCCACAGTATAAAGAACCCCCAGTAATAGGTGTAATAGGCGAGTGGGCCGCGAGAAGGATAAACGTATTCCCTCTCCATGAACCAAAGCACGATATTTATATAGAGTGCAATAGCGCCCACCGCCGCCCATAGGAGATAGCCCCAAGCCTGTCCCAGGATGACACCCACGCTACGTAACAAGGGTTGGTTGTAGCATTCTGCAGTTCCTGCGTCATTTATGCATGCAACGGCTAATCAATGTTCTTGGGCCTCATTGCTGTTTCTTTAGCATCCCATGAAACGTGGCACCCGCGCACAATAGTCCTGGTAAGACTGTCCGTACACCCGCGTGAGGTGTTCTTCTTCCATAAGTGTCACGAAATAAGCGAGAACGAGATAGGATAGCAAGCCGAGCCAGCCCAGCAGGTTGCCCCAGGCGATCACCACCCCCAGGATCAATAAGCCATAGCCCAAAAACTGCGGATTGCGGCTGAGAGCGTACAAACCGCTGGTCTTGAGGCCTGGCGTTTCGTTTCCCAACCAGCGCGAGAAATTTCGGAACAGGTCCATTGCGTAAATCACGATCCCCAAACCCACCACCATTAGCGGGACGCCCAGCCAGGGCCGGCCACCCATCGGAGGTATTCCGATTGGCCCCCAGACCAGCATGCCAACGAACATGCCATTGACGACGAACATCATCACATGCACCAGTGATCCAAACCAGCTTAACTTGCCTCGCAGTCGATACTCTTGGCGCAGGCACCACAAAGAAAAAACTGAAAAGATGACAAAGAATAGTCCAACAATTAAAAGTATAATTTTTTCAGGCATTGACTTTTACTTTTACTTTGATCGCCTTTAAGCCACCCAACGTTCGCAGTGAGCGGCAGGCCTCACAACGCTACGGCCTGTCCGACTCAACTGTGCTTGTTAGGCTTTTGCTCCGTGTTCCTTTGCTAAAGCAATCCATTTTTCTCTCTGCTCCTGACTTGAGCCTCTTATCGGAGCAAACTTAGATATTTTTGCGACCTTTATGCCACTATCACCTCTTATTGGCACGATATCCAGAAAAATTATTGATATTATACGACCGATCTAGGCTATGCTAGCTTAATTTCTAACGTACCTACCGCATATTGTTCATTAAGATATGCGATCGCCTGCCAATTTTCCGATCTAGACACCAGCAACTCTACCATTGCGACATCCACTCAACTGGATCTAACTTATAGTAGCGTTTTAGTTGATTGTAAAGAGCAGGATGCAGTTGAGCCATTCGTTTTGGTTTTTCAAAAAAAGTCTCTGTAGCAACTGCAAAGAATTCTGCTGGGTTAGTCGTGCCATAAGCATCTATAACTGTTTTGCCACCTCGTTCCACATTTTTAATTAATTTCTGATATTCTTGTCTAAACACCAATGCCCAAGTAACATAGTCAGACTCTTGTTCTAGAATAGGTACGCCATTAGCAGTTCCACTTTCAGTGTCTAGCTGATGGGCAAACTCGTGGAGAATTACGTTGTGTCCGTCCTTCCAATTCTGCGTATCGTATTTAATCTGCTCCCAGGAAAGTACAACTCGATCTCTAGTCCAAGATTCGCCAAGCCTGACTACTGTGGTTTCTTGAACAACGTAATTACTAACAGGCTTGGTCTGGTTCACTACATAAGCACTTGGGTAAACCAAAATAGAACAAAGTTTTGGGTAATACTCCCCTCTTTCATTCAACAGAAGCAGAGCAGCAATAGCAGCAATAGTGAGCTTAATTTCATCAGTAATTTGTAATCCACCACATCCCACAAACTGTTTTTCGGCCAGAATTACATTGACGTGACCCTGAAGTCGTTTTCGTAACGGTTGTGGAAGATGTTTATAGATGGGAAGATTCTGCTGAATAATAGTCACCCAATGTAAAGGAAAAGCTCGATCTTTAATGCCTTGGCGCCGAAGTTTGGTTAGAGCAGGCACTAGCCAAATCAAAGCGATAATCACAATAATAGCTAACAAGAAAACGATGGCTTTAATCATATGCGCTCTTAAACTGCTATTTTCAAGCTAACTAAATAAAGCAAAATTCGGTGTGTTGCCAAAATTGGGATTACTGTCTAAAAAATTAAAGATAACGATGGGAATTCCCTTACGCCTTGTATCTTGAACTGAGGATCTTAAATCCTGATAGTTTAGAGAAAGTAGTAGACCGTCGTATCCTTGGTTGTTCAAAACCGTCTCTTAGCTGGGTCACTACTAATTTTCTCTCCTCAAGTGAACTCAAACAATCGCCTGGGTGAATCAAACCCGTATTTTTGCAAGGAAGAGTCAGATGAGTGGGAGTCAAAACGACTTAAACAGAATCGTCAGAGAAAAACTCATGAGTGAAAAACAGTGGGTGGGAATAGATGTTTGTCAGAAATACCTTGATGTCTACATACGTCCGAAAGAAGAATTATTTCAAGTAACCAACAATGAAGTAGGCATTAGCTCTCTGGTTCAAACTTTGAGCAATATTCAACCAGAATTAATTGTCCTAGAAGCAACAGGAGGAATGGAAATTGATGTAGCAATTGAACTAACTCAAGCAGGACTTTATGTAGCTGTAATTAACCCTCGTCAAGCTAAGGACACGGGTGCTGAGGTTGTCTCAGCACCGTGAGCTGTCCGTAGAGACTTTGCTAAAGCAACAGGACAATTAGCTAAAACCGATTCGATTGATGCCAAGGTCTTGGCGCATTTCGCAGATGCTATTCGTCCAGAAGTTAGACAAATCAGTGATGAATCTTCCCGTCAACTCGAAGATTTAGTACAACGTCGTCGTCAAATTAGTGACATGATTACTGCCGAGAAAAATCGTCGCCGAGGCAAAACCAATTCAGTTCAAACCGATATTGACGAACACATCGAATGGCTGAAAAAAAGACTCAAAGATATCGAATCACAAATAAAATCAGCGCTCGCATTCAACGAAAGCTGGAAGCAAAAAATGGATTTGTTAACCAGTGTGCCTGGAATTGGTGAAATTGTAGCTGTGACTTTAATTTCATCTTTGCCAGAATTAGGCACAATCTCCCACAAGTCAATCTCTTACTTAGTTGGTGTCGCACCTCTTAATAAGGACAGTGGTAAGTTTCGAGGCAAGCGAAAAATTTGGGGTGGGCGAGCTAAAGTGCGTTGTGTTTTATATATGGCGACTTTGGTTGCAGTTAGATTTAATCCTGTAATCAAAGCTTTCTATGAGCGTCTAGTCAACAAGGGCAAACTTAAAAAAGTGGCATTGACTGCCTGTATGCACAAACTTTTAATTGTCTTAAATGCCATGATGAAAAAGAATCAATCTTGGCGACACGAAGTTAGTTCTTTAGGAAAACCTTAAATCGCCAGCTAGCTTATTAAATCATTCAACAACAATTTAACGTCACAATGAATTTTCATAGTCGTGACTTCTTTTCTTGTCTAACTTTTATTATTAGCGATCGCACTAAATGGCAAATTAAACTTGACATTCAAGACAATCGCTTTAGGCTAGGGGATGAAAATCGTGTGAGTCAAGAGGTTCAATGCCTCGAAGACGAACAACTTACTTGCCCTGGCACTCAGTAATATATTTTCTAATAACCTCGGCAGAGACAGAACCAGCAGTACCAACATAATAAGCTGAAGTCCACAGCGAATCTTTTCCACATATCTTTTTGAGCTTAGGAAATTTCTGACGCAGAAACCTTGAACTATAACCTTTGAGCAGATTGGCAAGATTGGCAGGGCTAAATCTTGGTGGAGCAGAAACGAACACATGAATATGGTCGATATCTGTCTCTAGTGCCAAAAGTGTTAGTTTATGACGTTGGCAGCATTCAGTTATCAGCCTTTTAGTTTCAGCTTCTACATCTCCAACCAATATCTTGCGTCTATATTTGGGAATCCACACCAAATGATAAGCAATTGAATAGTGAGTGTATCTCGTGCGACCCTCTTGACTTGGTTGATTCATGTATTTGATATATGGTATTTTAGTAAAATGCAGACCACCAAGATATACAGGCTACCATATCAAAAACCCGAAGTCTTTGGCAGACTGAAAGCTGCTCAAATCGAAGCAGCTAAAGTTTGGAATGAGTGCATGAGTGCTCATAAAGAATGTCGTATCAAACAAACGCCTTGGCTAAATCAAACTGCATTACAAAAACTAACTAAAAGTAAATACGAGCTTCATTCTCAGTCTGTACAAATGGTAGTCCAAGCATTTTTAGCTAATGTTGACAGTACCAAAGCTAATCGCAGGTCAGGAATGAAGAAAATGAAGTATCCCTGGCGTACCAAACGGTTTTATCCAGTTCTTTGGACGGCTCAAGCAGTCCAATACAGTAATGGAAAGCTAACATTACCAATGGGTAGGGGAAGAAAGTCTTTATTTTTCAAACTCAAGTTAGATTTTGTTCCTGGTGCGACATCGCTAGTCTGGAATCGTGGTTTTGAACTGCATATCAAAGAGGAGGTGGAGTTAGAAGAAAATAAAACTACACAAAGGACTTGTCCGCATGTAGTAAAAGCAGCCATCGATCTTGGAGAAATACACCATTCTGCCGTGAGTACCAATACAAGCCAGGGATTGATTGTTAGCGGTAGAGGAATACGTTCAGTTAAGCGACAGAGAAATGTTGCTTTTGCCAAACTATCTCGCAAACAGTCCAAGTGCAAAAAGTATTCAAGGAGATGGAAAAAACTACAAGCTGCTAAAAATAGATTTTGCCTGAAAAATGAACGGCAAATTAGAGAACACAGACATCAAGCTACTCGTCAGGTGGTAGAGTTTTGCAAAACTCATGACGTGGATACGGTATTTATTGGCAATCCTAATGGAGTCAGAAACAAAAATTGTGGTAGAAGACACAATCAACGAATGGCTCAATGGGAATACGGAAAAGATATTGATTATCTAACCTATAAGTTCAAAATAGCGGGAATTTCTGTTTTGATTGGTTCGGAACGAGGAACATCCAGCACTTGTCCTAAATGTGGACGAAGGCATAAGCCAAAAGGCAGAACCTGGAATTGTCCAAATCCAGAATGTAGCTATAAAAATAAGCACAGAGATCTTACAGGAAGTCTCATGATGCAGGTTTTAGCTTATGGCGAAAAACCAGAATATCCTACGCAGATAAAGTATCTACGACCCGTACAAACGGGAAGTAGTAGATGCGCCGACACGCGCCAATGTAGTCTGAATCGAGCTAATACTTCAAGCACCTCAGTAGAGGGAAATCAAATGATTTCTGCCCAAAATATTAGTGTTGTTCAGAAGCCAGTACGCCTTTAGGCTACTGGAGTGTCACTTATCCACTATTAGCTCGTGTTAAATTTTGAGATTGGCTAAATCAACAAATTGTCCCCAGGCATCAGCCAAACGGACAGGCAGATATTGTGCGATAAATTTATTTTTTGAGGCTTGAGGTAGCTGTAGTTTGTCCAATAATTCAATGCCAAGGTCATTAGTATTGAGTAAAGTTCCATTCCAACCTTCAAAAAACTCGTTGACTGGAGTGTCAATAAAAGAGATAGAACCACCACAATAGATGATTCGATCTACTTGACCCAAAGGTGGCAGTTTTTCTCGTAACCAGGAAGATAGAAGTTGCCAATACTCTTCATCAGCTCTATTAATAGCAGCAGAAATTGAGGCTCGTTCTCGTTCCTGATATTTTTTGCTTGTGCTGCGAATCAAGTCTTCAATTCTAATACTGCTGGTAAAACCTTTGATGACCTGCTGACAATTCTCACCAACTCCATAACTTGCTTCAGTGACAATTGCATTTTGGATATCGTCTCGATAAAGACCGCTGCTGTATTTAGCTACTAGATCGAGATAGTTATAAAATCCTAAATCTGTGCTGTGGGAATTAACTGAGTTAAACCTACCGTTTTCAATTAGCAACAGACTGGTATTGCGATAGCCAAACATAAGATAAACAGCGGTCTGGTTTCTCAGAACATCAGAATCGACAGTGCGAGTAAAATAGGTATAAATTCCATTGCCTTCTGGTCGAAAACGAATCGAACTTACCTCTATCTGATAAGAGTTACCGCTATAGGTAAAATCGGTTAAAGCTTTAATTAACTCTGTTTCAACAAATGTCTGGTCTGCCATTTCAGACATAGGTAGTAGTAAAGCTAAATTTAGTTTAAAATTGCTGGCCAAGGATTCTTCTCGAGCAATTTGCCCTACTGCGCCTAAAACCTTAACCGTTATGGATTCAGATTTGAGTTGGCGGACGCTGCTTTTTATTTTGGTTTGAACCGCAGAGTCACCGACTAAATAGTATTGTTCGTCTTCTGCCAACTTGACATAGGTTTCTTCTAAGCCAGGTTCAACCGAAGTAGGGCAAACAACAGCACTACTCACCAGAAATTTGGGCTTACCTCTTCTACCCTTAGAATAAATATTTTTAGTACAGCTAGTACCAGGATCTAAGACCAAGTTTAAAGTCGTTAGCTTAGTTTGACCAGATGAGGAGACGGATTGGGTGGTTGATTTGGTAGTTTGGTCAATCATAATTAGTTTGTGGGATTAAAGGTTGATTGGTAGTTCGCTTCGGATACTTGGTGAACTGCTCGATCGTAAATTTCCCACATTCGCTCCGACCAGTCCTCTTCATTCTTTGGTTCAATCTCGGATAGAATTTGCAGAATTTTTGCTCCATCTCCACCATTGGCTAGCTCTTGTAATAGCTCGTTAATTTTGGGTTCAAGTTCTTCAAGCTTTAGTATCGTTAAAGGTTCGGCAGAAACTTGACTGTCCTTAGCTTGTGTAGATTCCAATGCTACTGTCGCTACTGAAGCAGTCTGTGGATAAGCCATTGCATGATAGGAATGACCTAATTGGGCTTTGAGAGGAAGAGCTATACCCGTCATGGCTTCAATCAAATCTATTTGCCCTCTCAGTTTGGTCAAGGATTCTACAACTATAGATTTATAGTTAGAGTGATCTGGGGATACGGCTAATGGTAGATAAAATGCTTCGATTGAAGCACTTATCCGTTGGCGAAGAGTAAGACTGAATCCATCTTGTTCTAAATACTCAATCAAATCTTGTGAGAATGCAGTAGTTTTATCACTTAATACATAGCGGATTGTTCTAGGCTTAGACTCAGTTGACGCGCTGTTTGGTTTTGTACGTGAAGAAGAGGACACAGTGGGTTCTGACATCGGTGAGAATAGTCGTGGTTAAGAATTGTTTTTAGTATTGATTAAAAATTAGGCTCTGCCCGTGATCTTTGGCACATTTGCCTGAAACTGGTAGCGGTACGCCAACCCGATCAAATTCAGGCTGTGCGCCTGTGTGACTTGTCTGAATGCTTTTATATTTCTAGCTTGCGCTTATCAAGCCATAAAAATTAACCCATAAGCTAGATGCAACCAATTGTTGAACGGCTCCGATTTAGTGAGAAAAACCGATATCAGATAATTAGAATCAAAACCTTAACTAAAGTCCCAACGGTCGTCACAAGCTCTGGAGGCAACTTACAGAGACGCGACCTTACTTATTCTGCTATCTGTCGTTGGGGAATTTGCTACAGCCTAGCCCAAAATCAGATCCCTTCCCCAGTCCCCTTATTATTTGACTCTAACCTAGAAATTAGCTGGGAGACTTTTATTGGCGATACTGGATTGGCTATTCCTGCTGCATTAAGAATGTTTTGCCTCCAACACAATTTACCCATAGATTCAGAGTCTCTCAAGCGCCAATTCGAGCTACATCTAGCAAGAGGCATTTCTTATCTTGCAGGAATGAGGCTATCGGGAATTGAAGAATTAACTGGATTGGCTTTAGATACAAAAACTCCAAAGCCTAAACTTGATGCCCAGAATTTCATTTCTCCTCTAACTAATAAGCTGACTTTAACTCATAACAAAACCAAGTTAGCTACAGAAGAACGTGAACCAGTGAAGCTAGTCTGGCAACTACAAAATATCAAAGCAGATAATAAAAATAAAGGTCCTAAACTGAAGAAAACAAAGTATTGATTGAGCCAAGAACCTGAGTAGGAAAAGCTTGCGCTTGAGAAAACCAAACAACAAAACAACCCTCATTATTTGATGTCTGGTATTTCTCAAGATATACAAACTACTCTTACGGTTACTGTTGACCCTAGAACTACAGAACATAGGAGCAATCTTTATCGCTCGTCAGAGCGATTAGTTCAAAGCTTATTTCGCCTACCCTCTTACTGGAAATTAGTACCCTGTTTCAACAAACGTCCCTTGGGTAAAAGGTGGCAGCACAGTTATTATTTACCCCAGGTACTATTTCGCTGTCTATCTCAAGAGGGCAGGGTTTGGGTTCGGGGTAAACGAGGATTGTATCCTGTCGTTCCCAATGGCTATAGCCTGTTGTGTGGCAAATATCATAACCGTTATTTAGTTGCTATAGATTGCGATTCTGCTGAAGCACTCTTACAGTTTCAGGCGATGAATTTTCCCAAAACCGTGAGCTACAGTTCGGGGCGCCTCAATCGTAGACAGTTTCTTTATTACGTAGACCAACCAGTGAAGAGTTTTAAACTTGACAATGGATTAGAGGTTAGGGGCAAGGATCTACTTTCTACTTTACCTCCTTCAGTCCATCCTCTTACCAGGGAATATTATTGGTTAACTGCGCCAGATTGTTTGGAAATTCCAACTATATCTGCATCCTGGCTCAATCATTTGCGATCGCAGCCCAAACCCAAAGCGAAACCCAATTATGGCAAGATTTACCACAATCAGACTATAGAAGAACTGGTTTACTCGATCGATCCTATCTATGCCGATATTTATGATGACTGGATTCGGATTGGTATGGCACTAAAAGATTGGGATGCTGGCTTACTATGGCTTTGGGACAATTGGAGTCAAAGTTCGTCCAAGTATAGGTCCGAAGAATGTAGCTATAAGTGGTCTAGTTTTAACGGTTCTGGCATCACTTACCGTACAGTATATTACTACGCCAGCATTAGTTAGCCACGTCCTTGAAGAAGGCAGAAGTTCGAGGGCAGGAGGCAGAAGGTCGGTTGGTCGGTGAAGCCACACTTCTTGTTTTCCCGCCGAAGGCGGATAATGCTCAGTCCGCATAAATGAACGCGGGTTGAGTTTCCCTGTCGGGAAAGGGTAAGTGAAAGTTTTAAAAGTCAAGTTTCAGAGCGTAACCAACTTAGGTTGATTTTTTTATATGCCAGCCTTTTATAGAACGGTGGCTGGCGGTATTTATACTTAATAATATACAGTGTCCCAATACCTAACGCTGCAATCTCCGTCACATCTGCCCTAGAAGATTTACTAGGCTTGCGCCTTGCGGTCGTGAAGTAATACGCGATCGCAATATATGTCTACTAAAAAGAAAATTAAACCAAAACTCAGTAAAAACTTTGCTACCGTTACCTATCGACTACTGAAGCTAATTGAACGGGGAACAGTCCCCTGGCATCAACCCTGGCAAAACATAGGCTATCAAAACTTAAGTTTACATTTAG
>JASJEI010000506.1 GCA_030064795.1 Pleurocapsa sp. MO_226.B13
CAAATGGATAAGTTTTAGCCAGAGGTTATTGCCCGCCGACCGCCCCAATTGTGAGGGGTAAGCGTGTCAAAGTCCCCAAATTCGTAGGGGCGGTCGGCGAAGGCTGACCAACTTTGACCAGGTTTTCTCTCGGGGGCGAATAGCTATTCGCTCCAATCGCCAATATGTTTTATGTATTACACAAGCTATACAAATAAACAAACGCGATCGCATACATCGAGTGTTTAAGGTTAAAGCTATAGCAATCTTTAGTTTTAATAATTCACTCGGTCCAATGCAAATTAATAATTCTCAATTTCAGGTCATCGGAACTCAAATATACGATCCTCTTGGTCAAGAATTTATTATCAAAGGAACAAATATGTTCGCTTGGGAAGGGATTAATAATGTAGATAATTATCTCAATACCTGGGGATTTAATACTATTAGAGTTGCCAATTATTTATTAGGTAGTTACGAGCAACCTCATCCAGCAGAGGATAATTATGGAACTAATCATAAAATTGTCGATGCTTATACCAGCCAGGGTGCGGTAGTAATTTTTGATGCCCACGATCGCATTGGTGGTTACTATGAAGATGCAGAATGGGAAATTCTTAAAGACTACTGGCGGGATATGGCACGGGAGTTTAAAGACAATCCTAACGTATGGTTCAATCTTCATAATGAACCTGGTAATGCTACCCCCAATCCCGAAAAATGGGTTAACTATCATCGAGAATTGATCGATATTATTCGGGCAGAAGGAGCGAATAATCTTATCGTTGTTGATGGCGAAGCCTGGGGACAAGATTACCATACCCAGACTATTGCGAACAGCGCCAGCGAAATTATGGCAGACAACGAAAATATCCTCTTTTCAGTTCACGTTTACGAACAGTGGAATAGTAACGATATTGCTGCTTATTTCGATACTTTGCATAATTCTAATATTCCTTTTATCGTCGGCGAATATGGTTCATCAAATAACGAACAAAGCACATTAGCTGCAACCCAGCAAATGTTTTCAGCAACACAAGAATCTGAAATTGGGCGTATTGTTTGGAATGCCAAATCGGACGATAACAATGATTTGACCGCAGGAGAAGGAGGACACGCGGAATATTTTGACGGGACAAATACCGAAATTTTAACGGAACTTGGAGAATTGGTTTGGAACGATTTGCAAAGAACTGAGGATTTAGAGCAGTTAGAAGGTTACGAACCTCCCAGTAATAATCATACTTTTACCGATGGCGTTTTTCAGGTCAACGAATCGGGCGAAATTCAATTTGACTTCCTTTTTGATGGCGGTGGTTTTCAGGGAGAATTAGGAATCTTTAACTTGGCTGGCATGGAAACCTATACTCCTGGTTCAATAGAGTTTATTCAAGAGGCAACAACTCGGGCTTTGAGTAATTCCGAACAGGGATATATTATTCTACAAGACCAGATAGAAGGAGCGCGTTTTAGTAGTCCCCTTCCTTGGGAAAATGATTTTAATTCTGGAGAATATCTCGGTAAAAAGACTTTTAATCTGACGGCTGGAACTAATTTTGCCTTTGTTTTAATCCAGGATGCAACCATCCAGGAAATCGCCAACAGCCCCAATCAAATTTGGCAGGATGGTAAATTGCCCATCTTTTCAATTCCTGAAGCTAACTTGGGCACAGCAGCAGATCAAATAGCTGCGGTAGATAATAATGGTACTTTCGTCTTGGAAGATGTACGAGTAGATTGGCACGAAAGCGACAGAGACTATAACGATGTGGTCTTTCAACTTCAAGGCGCTACTGGTGTAGTGCCGATGATGGATGATTTGGCAGATCCAGCAAGAGACTGGCGCACGACAGAAACAGGGCAAAATATCTTGGAATATGCAACCAATTCAGCAGCAAGTGATGGTGAGACTGGGGTATTTACTGTAGATTCTACTGGTCAAATTCAGTTTGATTTTCTCTTCGATGGAGGTTGGTTTCAAGGAGAACTGGCGATTTTCAGCTTAGCAGGAATGGAAGCCTATGTTCCTGGTTCTCAAGCTTTTATTGAAGAAGCAGCATCCCGCGCTCTCGGGAATTCTCAACAGGGACATATTTTATTGCGCGATCGCTCTGAAGGAGCTAACTTTAGCAGTCACCTGCCTTGGGAGAGAGATTTTAATGCAGGAGAATATCTCGGTCAAAAATATTTCTCAATGACTCCAGGCGATCGCTTTGCCTTTATGCTGGTTCAGCACACAACAGTCCAAGATATTGCCGATAACCCCAGTAGTATCTGGCAATGGGGAAAACTGCCTCTTTTTTCTTTGCCTGAAGCTAATCCTAATGGTACTGGCGAAGGTCAAATGGTTGAAGTAGATAGTAATGGTACTTTCGCCTTTGAAGATGTGCGAGTCGATTGGGGTGATGCAGACGGCGACTACAACGATATTGTCTTCCAAATCCAAGGTGCAGAAGGTGTAGCCGATTCTATGGATGAGTTGGTTAATCCAGAACGAGACTGGCGTACGACAGCAGTCGGGCAAGACCTACTTACTTATGCTGCCAACAATTTTGGTAATAATAATACTGCTTCTGCCTCAGTTTCTAATCAAACTACCAAGACAAGCAGTACCACTAATATTGCCAGTTCAACTTTAACTACTGCCAATAAAGAATCGTCAACTACTATTAATAGCGACCTGCAAACTACGAAAAGTAATAACAACAATCAAACTGTTCGTGGTGGCGAGGCTAATGATACTTTGATAGGTGGTAAAGGAAACGATACTCTTCAGGGTGGTTTGGGAAATGACGAACTAAGAGGTAGAAATAACGACGATCGACTTTTTGGTGACGAGGGTAACGATCGACTATTTGGCAATCGAGGTAACGATGTTTTGATTGGTGGTTCTGGGAATGATACTTTGATTGGCGGAAAGGGTAGCGATTTATTTGTTTTGGCTCAAGATAATGGAGTCGATCTAATTAAAGACTTTGAGCTAGGTAAGGACTTAATCCAATTGTCTGGTAATTTACAATTTAAAGATTTAACGATCGTTCAAGGAAGCGGAAGAAATGGTAGTGATGCGATGCTTTTTGTGACTGAAACTAATCAATTAGTAGCTATTGTTGACGATCTAAATTCAAACAACCTCACTATTTCAGACTTCATCTAGTTTATAGTTCGAGTTTTTCTCATTCACTTTTATTTATCAATCTGAAAGTCAATGGATTGAGTTTCAACGAGAAAGAATGATTTATATCAATTCATTTTGTTAATATCTATAAAACCAAGAAAATGAAATCAATTAATATCTTAATAGTTGAAGACGAACTAATTCTTGCTAAAAGCTTAGCGCGCAAACTAAAGCGTTGTGGGCATACAGTTATTGATATAGTAAGCTCTGGACTAAAAGCAATTGAAAAAGTAAGCCATACTAATGTTGACTTAATCTTAATGGATATAGTGCTTCAAGGTGATTTAGATGGTATTGCCACTAGTCAAAAAATTCAAGAAAACCACCAAATTCCTATTATTTATTTAAGTTCCTATTCCGATCGTGAGACTCTTAAAAGAGCTAGAGAAACTAAACCCAAGGGATATATAGTCAAACCCTATAAACTAGAAGATTTAAAAGCCACCATTGAAGCTGCTCTATCTCACAGCGATCCGCTCAAATCTAATTTAAAACACATTGCTCGTAAAACAAAACTGGCAACTTTTAAAGTCAAACAAATCGCCCGTCAAAATCTTAATCTACCATCTTTAAGCGATCGCGATCGCCAACTCAAAAGAGCTAAATATCGCGAGCGTCTACCTCAATTATCTCCAGAAGATGCTCGAATTGTCTCAACCCTCGAACAAGAAGGAGTTTATGTAACTTCTCTGCCAGAATTGACACTGCCTCATACTAAACGATTGCTGAAAGAAATGATGGTACTTCATCCCCATCTCTATACTCTTTCTAATCTTAAGAATTGGCGAGAAGGTATTCCTGGGTTGCGTAAATTCTTGCATACGGAAATTTTGCTGTGGGGTTTAGAAGAAAGACTGTTAAATATCGTCGAAAATTATATTGGTTTACCCCTACTCTTTCACGGTGTAGATCTCAGGCGAGATTCTGCGGATGCACCCCTAACAGACGCTAGACATTGGCATCGCGATATTGATGACGAACGTATGGTTAAAGTTATTGTCTATCTCAATAACGTGGGCAAAACTGGAGGTCCCTATGAATATATACCCCGAACTTTTACCCAACATCTTACCGATGCTTTGAACTATAAATCGGGATTTGTCTCCGATGAGGCAATTTCAGCAATTATCCCCCCCGAACAATGGCAAACCTGTGCAGCCAAAGCAGGGACTATCATTATTACCGATCCTTGCAATGTTTTCCATCGAGCCAAGCCCGCCAAACGCAATCGTTATTCTATTACTTTTGGCTATACTTCCAGAATTCCCAAACTGTTTTTAAGTGAATTTCAACTTTCCCCCATTGAATGGAATCGCATCACTCCTCAATTGAGCAAACGTCAAATTGCTTGTTTGCGCAGAAGTAAATTGTAATTTAACTTACATTTACTCTAATTTACTTCTATTAGTTTAGTGGGAAATACCCATATCAAAACTTATTTAATAGGGCTAAGATCTAAAATATAGGTTTATTTTATATTTTGCAATAAAACAGTATATTTGACAGATTAAATAAATGAAAAATTACCGCTTATTCTTATTAGCAATATTTACGGCTATCTTGATGTCAATCTTAGGGACTCCTAAAGCCATAGCTCACGAATATTGCGAATCATATATTGATTGTCATCAAGAACCAGAAGACTTAGAAAAAGTTGATTATTGGACAAACTATTTCTTTAAATTATTGCGTCCAGAGATGCGTAATAAAAAAGTAAGAATCCATCACACCCTCTATCGCCGAGAACGGGCAGAAATTCGACGGGTAATTAATAAAGTTGTCTATCAAAGCTGCCAACGACCCCATATGAATCACTATTACCTATTATCCGAACGAGAAAAAGATAGAGAAAAACGAGAACGCTGGCAACGTCTTAATCGTCGAGAAAGATTGAGAGAGCGACTCAGAAATAATCGAGACTATTATTGGCATCGCTATTACTACTATGACGATGAATTATTATGGGACGAAGAATTATGGGATGAAGGCTACTATTGGGGGCGTACTGACGATTACTTTTTTGAAGGTTTATATCGAGAGTTAACCGATGCCGTATTTTATGCTCGCCATCCCGAATTAGCTCGCCATGTTTCCAGAAGAGACACTATGAACTGGACGGGAGAATGGTCATTCATTCGGCAACGATTTGCTGATTTTGAACAGGAAAAATTCTTAAAACAGCACTTAATTCCCGTCTGCGATCGCTATAGATATTAATAATACTATTCTACTTCTAGATTATGTAATTTAAATTACAAGCATAAGTTTTAAAGAAAAATTGGGAACTCTATAAACATTGACGAGCGACCTTGGCGAGGAAACCTCGCCTAAAGCACGCGCGAGTTAAGCATTAAATATCGAACATTAAACATTTGATAAATGGTAAATGCTAAATGATAAATGAAACTATTCTGCCCAATTTTCTGATTATTGGTGCTGCTAAGGCGGGGACGACCGCTTTACACGAATATCTCCAGCAGCACCCCCAAATTTACATGACTCCGACCAAAGAAACTAATTTTTTTGCTTTTGCAGGAGAAGAAATAAACTTTCAAGGTGTAGGAGATGAGGCTCTAAAGGAGTTTTCAATTACAGATATAGAGACTTATCAAGCTCAATTTGCAGGGGTGGCGACGGAAAAAGCGATCGGCGAAGCTTGTCCTTGTTATCTTTATTATCCTCAAGCAGCTAGCAGAATTAAACAATATCTTCCCGATGTTCGTTTGATTGTTATTCTGCGTAACCCTGTAGATCGAGCCTATGCTAATTTCTTACATACTGTTAGGGACGATCGCGAACCTTATAAAGATTTTGCTTTAGCGTTGCAAGATGAACCCAATAGAATTGCTAATAATTGGGAATGGTTTTGGCATTATATCCAGGTGGGTTTTTATGGCAAGCAACTAAAACACTACTATGAAATATTTCCTGCCAGTCAGATAAAAATTTATTTATACGAAGATTTAAAAGAAAACGCGATCGCTTTATTGCAGGATATCTTTCGCTGGCTGGAAGTTGACGATACTTTTGTTTCCGATATGGCTTTACGCCCCAATAAATCGGGAATGCCCAAAAATAAATTACTCCATCAAATTTTAACTAAACCCAATCCCCTCAAAACCCTCCTCAAACCTTTATTTCCCGCCAAAATTCGCCAAAAAATTCAGCATCAAAACCTCAATACCCCGCAAATTTCCCAGGAAGTCAGACAACGACTTTTAGATATATATCGCGCCGATATCTTACAGTGTCAGGATTTAATTAACCGCGATCTTGAACCTTGGCTAGCAGGGAGTACAGTATGAAACCTTCAGTCTGGCATTTAATTGGGGATAAACGAGCGGGAGGCTCTAATCGTTTAGTCGATCGATTAATTAATTCCACTCTCGGACAACAATTTAATTTTGCCGTATTGCGAATTGAAGAAGCGAAAGCCAAGTTAAAACATTCTGTTCCTGATGCGATCGTGTTTCACTATCCTTGTGCTTGGAAATATCTGACCGATCTATGGCTACTAAAACAACACTGCCCAGTTTATATCTACGATCACCATTATTCTCAGGGATTTGAACAACATCAGGTTAGTTCCAAGTGTCGCTTTCGTTTGATGTTGCGTCTGGCTTATGGTTTAGCAGATGGAGTAGTGAGTATTTCTGATGCTCAAAAAGACTGGATGCTAACGAATAAATTAGTTAAACCTAGTAAAATCGGGACAATTTATTCTGCTTCTCCCGTCGATACATTATTAACAATTACCATCAAACAGCCTCATAATCCTCTTAAAATCGGGGCTTACGGTCGCTTTGCTCCCCAAAAAGGCTTCGATCTCTTGTTAACAGCTTTTACCTCCTTACCAGCCGACAAGTTTCAATTGTGTTTAGGTGGTTACGGACAAGACGAACCATTAATTAAAGATTTAGCCCAAGATTTAGCCCACGTTAAATTACTCGGTGCAATTGAAGACGTGCCAGCGTTTTTAGCCGACTGCGATGTAATTGTCATTCCTTCTCGTTGGGAGCCTTGGGGGTTAGTTTGTTTGGAAGCCAAAGCAGCAGGAAAACCCGCAGTTGCGTTTGATGTTGATGGTTTAGCCGAACAAGTAAGAGATTGTGGCTTGTTAGTACCTGCTAATAATATCGAACAATTAACCAAAGCGATCGCATCTTTACCCGAACACGATCTAACCGCCTGGGGAGAAGTAGCTAGAGCTTCAGTAGTAAATGCGTGGACGGATTTTCTGCATAGTTGGTCAGTATTTTTAGAAGAGGTAACAGCGTGAAGGCAATCTGGAGTAAATTTAGTCAGCGACTTAAAAAAGCCGATAGTCCTTTTACCCGCAATCTAGGTTGGTTGGGATTGTCTGGGGCGGTAATTCGGGTGACGCGGTTGCTAACTACGATTGTGCTGGCGCGGTTTCTCACTCAACATGACTATGGTTTAGTAGCAATTGTCCTTACGGTAAACGATATCGTGCGCGTGTTTACCCGTAATGGCATCGGTACTCGTTTGATTCAAGCCAAAGCCGAAAATATTGCTCAGCTAGCACAGTCGGCTTATTGGCTTAATTGGGCAATTTCCATCGCTTTATTTATCATTCAATGTTTAATCGCTTTTCCCCTAGCTTGGTTTTACCGCGACGAACAGTTAATTTTGCCTATCTGCACGATGGCAGTTAGTTTACTCTTATTACCTCACGGTTTAGTGCAGGCAGCCTTAATTCAACGAGAAAACCGTCTCAAAGCGATCGCTTTAGTAGAAATGATTCAATTCTCTACCGATAATATATTGTCCCTAATTTTTGCGATCGCGGGATGGGGAATGTGGGCAATTATTGTCCCTAAGTTACTCGTTCCGCCAATTTGGGTCTCTATCATGCTCAAGAATCACTCTTGGCGACCTAAGCTTAAATTTACTACCGATGGCTGGGGCGATCTACTTCGTTTCGGACGGAATGTTTTGGGAGTAGAATTATTAAATAACTTACGGGGTAACTTAGATTATTTAATCGTCGGGCGTTTTCTTAGCATCGAAGCTTTAGGCATCTATTATTTTGCTTTTAATGCAGGTTTGGGTATCAGTTTGGGCATCATCACTTCGATTAAATCCGCCTTACTACCTCATCTCTGCGATGCTCGTGCTAATCTAGCTCAATTCAAACAAAGATATTACAGCAGCCTGAAAACCATCGCTCTTATTATCTTACCGATGGTACTCTTACAATCCAGCCTCGCCCCCATCTACGTCCCCATCGTTTTTGGCGAAAAATGGATTCCCGCCATTCCCGTACTAATCTTAATCTGCCTCTCCGCAATTCCCCGTCCTTTTGCTGACTCCGCTTCTCAGCTATTAATCGCCGTCGATAAACCTCAAATCGATTTACTCTGGAATGTTATCTTCACCGTCTTATTCAGCATTGCCTTATTAATTGGCGTACAGTGGCAAAGTATCGGTGTGGCAACTACGGTGTTGTTAATTCATGCTGTATGTCTGCCTTTATTTGCGGTATGGGCTACTCAGTATGTGTTTAAGAGGTTAAGTGTTGTCGGGCGATCGTAAACTTCTCCCTGACCTCTTTTTTATTAGCTTATTTTTTTTCATTTATTTAATAAGCGTGTTACTACAATAGCATTCGGCGACTTAACTATGGAGAAAGAATTTTGAGCATTACACCACGTGGTATGACAGTTACGGAAGCTTATCGTTATTATCGTTCGGGTGATTTGTTGGTTAATCGTAAATATCAACGCAAATTGGTATGGACGATAGAGGAAAAAGAAAAGGGCATCATACGCTAATTAGAATTACTGTACCCGTTCAAAATGAAGTATCATTTGTTGGAGATAAGGCATTTACTAGACAAGATTCATCTACTGTAGAAATAAAGGGTAAAGAATTAATTGCCATTTCTAAACTCTTTAATTGAGATAAATAGCTAATTGACTAACTAACACATCTGGTTCTACCGAACTTACTGTGTAAAACTAACTAGTAAAGTGCCAAGTTAAAAAGCTTGTCTTCGTTGAAAGTTGTCAAAATTTCTGAAACCAAAAGCTCTTCTTTTTATCAGCTTAAGTTTATGGTTAATTCCTTCCACTACTCCTTGTGTAGTTCCTTCATCGAAGTAAGCAATAATTTCGCCTATCCATCTTTTTATTGTGACAAAGCTTTTAGGAAAATACTCGGAGATATCTTTTAAACAATCTGCGCTCATTCAATAGTCCCTCGCGACAATTTTTCTGATTTTCAAAAATATTTCTGAGTTCTTCTTTTAACCCGTGCATCTCCCTTAAGACAGTCGCTACTTTTTGAACTTCTTTAAGTTTCGCTTGTTCGGATTCTTTCAAATATTCTTGATTTTTGAGCAAGACATATTTACTCTTGGTCAGTCCTGACAAGATTTTGTCCTTTTTAGATTGATTTTTCAGTCGTTCTGCTTCTCGTTTAATTTTTCTTCTAGCTGCATCTAATTCGTCATTTACTTGTTTCATTACATGAAATCTATCTGCTACTATTGTTGCTTGAGGCATTAATTCTTCAGCTATACTTTTGTAAGTCTTCCAAAAGTCTATACTTACTTCTTGTATTTTCGATAAAACCTCTTCTCCCCATGGTTCTAGATCCTCGGTAATTTCTGTTTTTGTTCTTTTATCTACAAGTCCTACTACTTTTCTCTTTTCTAAATCTACTAAAACCACATAATAATTTTTTTGCCCTTTTACCACTGCTATTTCATCAATCCCTAGCTTCTTTAAATTCCCAGGTCTTTCTGGAACCAAGTCCGACCCTAAATCTTTCAACATTGTTTCAATTTCTTGGTCGCTCAAATTATTTCTTTGGGCAACATTTTTGAGATCACTATTTAAAACCTCTTCAATTATTTTTTCAACAAATCGTAAGCTATGGACTCTTTTTTTTCTAACGAACTCTAATTCTTCAGTAAACTTATTCTGACAATGGGGACATCGCATTCGACGACGATTTACTTTTAAATATACCGATTGTTGACAATCATGATCAATCTCGAACAGTTGGGAAATTATTTTGATGTAATAACTCGGTAGTTTGACCACAAGAGGGACAAACAACTTGTTTCTGAGTATTTTCTAATGATCAAAT